>JBIIYI010000450.1:0-2881 GCA_044346895.1 Phycisphaerales bacterium | reverse complement strand
AACCTCGCGCATCTCGACGCGTGGCGGCTCGAGGCGGACGGCCTCGAGGGAGTCGGCCTCGAGGGAATCGGCCTCGACGAGCTTCTCGCGGGCGACGGCGTCGTCGCGATCGAATGGCCGGAACGGATCGCGGAGGCGCTGCCGGCGCGGAACATCCGTATCCGGCTCGAGCACTCGGCACCGCAGGAGGAACACGGCGACGCCGGCCGGACCGCGACGATCGACGCAGGGGGGCTCGGCGAACGCGAGTCCGCGCGGCTTCTCGAGGGGCTCCGCATCCTCGTGCGCGCGCCGCGGATCTCGCCACCCGCGTGTCCGGTCTGCGGACGCCCCCCGGCGGGGGAGTCGGCGACCGACACCCCCTTCTGTTCGGCGCGCTGCCGCGTCGCCGACCTCGGCGACTGGCTCTTCATGCGCCACCGGATCGTCGGTTCGGAGCAACCCGAGTTCGACGAGTGAGTCGCCGCGCACGTCAACAAGCGAATCCGCGCGCGTCCGCCCGCCGATTCCGCACCTTCAATCTCACCCAAGTCCGTCATTCCGACGGGCTGATCGCGAAGATCTGGAAGCGATGTCCGACCGGCTGCCAGCCGAGTTCGCGGCAGATCCGATCGCGCAGCACCGTCAGTTCGCGGTTCGTGAACTCGATCCGGCGGCCCGTCTTCATGCAGACCATGCAGTCGCGCGGCTCGCGTCCGTAGATCAGTTCGTAGTGGGAGTGCTTCAGGTCGAAGAGGGATTGCGTGATGATGCCCGCGTCGAGCAGCAGCCGGATCGTCCGGTAGACGGTCGCCTTCGAGACGTCGTGGCCGCGCGAGCGGAGTTCGAGCAGGAGTTCCTCGGCTTCGAACGCGCCGTCGCGCGCGATGATCGCGTCGAGCACGTCCGCGCGCTCCTGCGTGTACTTGAGGTCTCGGCTCTTGAGGAAGCGCCGGAACACCGAGCAGAGCGGCGCGAACGCGCGCAGTTGCGGCGTCTCGACCGGCTCGGTCGATTCCAAGGGTTGCGTCTCGTCCGGCATGACGTCCGATCGTACCGATCGAGGTTGCGGAGTCGTTGGAGCGGAATGAACGATCGCGCCGATCGAGGGTGGTCTGACAGCGCGGGAAACGGCGCCGTCCGGCGTGCTGAACGGCGTCGAGCGCCGCGAAAGCCGGTTCGCCGGGAAGCCTGGTCTTCCATCTGCAACGTCTGATAATATGTATTCTGTTAAGTGGGATCATCCCCGGGTTTCGGGGATCCGCCGCCTTGGCCGAGTCTCTCGATGCATCCCTCGCTTCGGGATCGGCACGTCAACGCGTCAACGCCTTGAGACACGCCTTGAGACACGCCTTGAGACACGCCTTGAGCTGCGCCTTCAGTCACGACTCCAGCCACGCCTTCAGCGAAGACTCCGGCCACGACCTCAGCCACGACTCCAGCCACGACGCCGCACGTGTCACCCGAAGCATCCCCCGAAGCACCACCCGAAGCACCACCCGGTGTCTCTTCCTGACGTGTCGTTCAGGGCGTGCGTGAACGCGACGCAGCTCCCAACACCGCATCGAATCGTCGGACGCGCTCCTCGTCGCCAGCCGCGCGGGCCGCGCTCGTCGCCACCTCGAGCGCGCGACGCTCGATGCGCGTCGGCGCGGGCCTTGACTGGCTCGCGGCCGTCGTGACGAACGCGTCGAGTTCGGCCAGCGCCTCGAGCGCGCGCTGCGCCTCGCCAAGCCCGAGACGCGCCCGTGCGAGCGTCGTCCGAGCGGCGAGCACCTGCGGATGGTCGAGCGCCCGGCCGAGCGAGCGCTCGAGGAGCGGCACCGTGCGCTCGAGCACGATGACCGCCTCGGCGTGCCGTTCGAGATCGACGAGGAACGCCGCGAAGTTGGCGTCGGTCGCGAGCGTGATGCGATGCGACGGTCCGAGCACGCGGAGCGCGTCGGAGCGCGTCGCCTCGAACGTCCGCTCGGCGTCGGACGTGCGTTCGGCGATCGCGTAGGCGTAGGCGAGGTTCGCGCCTGCGAGGATCGACCTCGGATCGTCCGCTCCGCGCGACGCGACGAAGGCCTCCCGATTCGCCTCGTAGAGCGCGATGGCGCTCGCGAGATCGCCCAGCTCGCGCGCGGCGCCCGCGAGATTGTTGCGCGCGGCGAGCGTGTCCGGATGGTCGCTGCCGAGCACGACCTCGAGACCGCGGACCGTCGGCTCGAGCAATGCCTTCGCCTCCGCGAGCGCGTTCCGCGCGAGGAGGATCTCGGCGAGGTTGTTGTCCGCGCGCAGCGTGTCGGGATGCCGTGCGCCGAGCGCCTCGAGTCGCGCGCGCGCGACGTGACGCGCAAGCGGCTCGGCATCGTCGTAGCGGCCGGATTCCGCGAGGACGAGCGCGAGCGCCTGCTCGCTGTCGAGCGCGTCGACGTCCGGCGTCGCGAGCGCGCGCTTCCGTCGGATCGCCTCGCGGAGCGAGGCTTCCGCCGCCTCGAACTCGCCGCGTGCACGCTCGAGTTCCGCGCGGTTGTGCAGCGCCTCCGCCGCGATCGAGTCGTCGCCGTCGATGGCGATCGCGAGCTCGCGCGACGCTTCGTCGAGACGTCCTCCCTCGACGAGCGCCCTGCCGATCGCGTTCGCGACATGGCGAAGCGCGCGTCGGTCGCCGCCGTTCGCTTCGTGCAGTTCGCGCACGGCCTCGTACAGTTCGAGCGCCCGCGCGGTCTCGCCCGTCGCCGCGTAGGCGTTTCCGAGCGAAAGCCTGATCTCCGCCTCGACGGCCGGATCGCGCGTCCCTCGGCCGAGTTCCGCCTGCGCCTCCTCGAGGATCAGCTTGAGGAGCGTCGCGTCGAGCCCCTGCGCGACCGCCGGGTCGATCGACGTGAGCAGCCGCTCGTTGAACATCGCGACCTCG
>JBIIYI010000449.1:0-2888 GCA_044346895.1 Phycisphaerales bacterium | reverse complement strand
GCGCGCCGAAGCGCGTTGCCGAGGCCGTTCGCGGCGAGCAGCTCATCGAGGTAGTTGCCGGGCCCGACCGCAAGGAACGGCTCGCTCGAGACGAGGAGGAGCACGTCGCCGGCGCTCGCGGGAATGGCCCCGGACGTCGCATCGGGCGTCGCGACGGAACCCGCACCGGACGTCCCGGCGCGCGACGCGGCGGCCGCCTCGACCACCGTCGCCAGCACCGCGTCGGCCTCGGCGATGCGGCGGGCGATGAGGGAAGCGTTCACCGAGTCGGCCGTTCGGAAGACCTCCGCGATCGTGCCGACCAACGCACGCGTCTCGCTGAACGAATCGATGCGACGTTCGACAAGCGTGATCCCGCGCTCGCTGCAGAATGCGCGCAGCGCCGGATCGACGCCCGCGAGCGGCGGCTGCACGAACAGGAACTCGGGCCGAGCGAGGGCGAGCCGCTCCGCGTCGAAATCGCGCAGGTCGCCGACGACCGGCATCTCCTTCGGAACGCTGCGGCAGTACGGGCTTCGTCCGACCATGTGCGCGATCAGGCCGAGATCGACCAGCGTGTCGGTGATCGCCGGCGAGGTCGACGCCACGGTCGGCCGCGGGATCTCCTCGGATTTCATACTCCGGGACTCCCGCGCGCCGGTGCCCGTTGCCGGAACCCCCGCGATCGGCGATCCCTGTCCGAAGAGGAGCCACAGGAGTCCCGCCATGAAGGCCAGCGCCAGCATCTGCTGCACGTAGCCGACGCGCGGCTTCGCGCGCTCGGGCGCCGCGTGCGGGTCGTGACCTTCGGATCCCGGCGGGAAGCGGTGCACGGTGGACCTCAGCGGAGGATGGCGATGACGAGGGCGACCAGGCCGACGAGCGCGGCGGCGATCGCCAGCCGTTCATGGCGGGAAGCGCCCGCGCGACGCGACTCGACCTCGCGCACGAGCGTCTCGAGCCGATCGCTCGCGTGGGCCATGCGCGTGAGCGCCTCCTCGAGCGACTTCATCTGCGATTCGAACGCCGCGACCGAGCGCCCCTGCCGATCGAGTTCCGCGCGCGAGAGCGACAGGATCTCGGTCTGGGCGCGCGACTCGTGCTCGACGCGCTGCATGCGGTCGTCGACCGACTCGAGGCGGTCGGCGGCGCCCGTCATCGTGCGACCGAGCGACTGGACGAACTGCTCGAGCTGCGCGCGCATCTCGGGCATCGCCTCGACGCGCGCCGAAAGCCGCGCGAGTTCGCCCTCGACCTGCGACACGACCTGCGCGATCGCGCGCTCCTGCTCGGTGCGGGAGAGGGCGACGAGTTCACGCGCGTCGGCGGCGGCCTTCCGGGCCTCTTCCGCGCTCCGGACGGCGACCGACGCCGCGTCGACATCCGACTGCGGCGCAGCGCCGATGAGCTTGCGAATGGTGCCTGCGAGACCCATGGGGTCCACTGTAGCAGGGCCTTCCGCGGACCGAACCTCGGTTCGCGCCGACGGGCCCGGGGCCGACGCGGCCACGGAGGAACCGGAACGATCGAGGAACCACCGTCGCGTGCGAGCCTCAACCCACGCGACCCTCAAGCCACGCGACGCTCAGCCCACGCGACGCTCAGCCCACCAGTTGCGTGTGGACGAGGCGCTGGTAGAGGTCGCAGCGCCCGAGGAGTTCGGCGTGCGTGCCCACGTCGAGCAGCCTGCCCTCGTCCATCACCACGATGCGGTCGGCGGTGCGCACGGTCGACAGTCGGTGCGCGATGGCGATGACCGTGCGCCCGGTGCGGAACTCGTCGATCGCGGCTGCGATCTGCGCCTCGCTCTCGGCATCGATCTGGCTGGTCGCCTCGTCGAGGACGAGTACCGACGGATCGCGGACGAGGGCGCGCGCGATCGCCAGCCGCTGCCGCTGTCCGCCCGAGAGTCCCGAGCCGCCCTCGCCCAGCTCGTGCGCAAGCCCCGCCGGAAGCGCCGAGACGAAGTTCCACGCGTGCGCCATGCGCATCGCGCGCTCGATCTCGGCGTCGCTCGCGCCCTCGCAGCCGAGCGTGACGTTCTGGCGGATCGTGCCGCGGATGAGGAGCGGATCCTGCGCAACGACGCCGATCTGCGCGCGCAGCGACGACAGGCTCGCGGCCTGCACGTCGATCCCGTCGATGCGGATCGCGCCGTCCGCCGGATCGAAGAGCCGCACGAGCATGCTGGCGAGCGTCGTCTTGCCGCAGCCGTTCGGGCCGACGAGCGCGATGAACTCGCCGTGGCGGATCGCAAGCGAGAAGTCGCGCACGGCGTCGCGGTCGGCGCCTTCGTAGCGGAACCGCACGCGGTCGAACTCGATCGAGCCGCCGGGGGTCGAGCCGTGCCGCGGGAGCGCGGGCAGGTCGCGCTCGCGCATCCCTTCGGCGGGAATCGAGAGGATCTCGGAGATCCGCTGCGCGGGCGCGGTCGCGGCCTGGATGTCGTTGAAGAGGCTGGTGAGCGGCCGAAGCGCGTCGGCGGCGAAGCCGATCGAGGCGAGGGCGAGCAGGAACCGGTCGAACTGCATGCGCCCGGCGATGATCTCGTGCGCAGCGAGCAGCGCGAGCGCCGAGACGACGAGGATCGCGAGCACCTCGATCAGCGGGCTCGAGATGGCGCGCGCGATGCGGACCGCGCGGTCCTGCATCACGACGTCCTTGTTCGCCCGCGCGAAGCGACGGCGCGCGGTGCGTTCGGCGGACGCGGTCTTCACGCCGCGCAGCCCCTGCAGCGCCTCGTTCGAGTTGCGCAGCATGTGCTCGTACGCGCGCATGGTGCGGCCGCTGCCGCGGGAGATCCGCTTGCCGAACTTGCGCAGCACGGTGGCGAGGACCGGCGCCACGATCACCGCGACGATGGTCAGGCGCCAGTCGAACCAGATCGCCGCCCCGAACGCCGCGAGGCC
>JBIIYI010000064.1:0-10280 GCA_044346895.1 Phycisphaerales bacterium | reverse complement strand
GACGACCTTGTTGCGCAGCGCAAGCAGCATGCGGAAGGCGGAATCCGCCTTCTGGGTCGCGATCATGACGCCCTCGATGTCGTCGCGCTGGCCCGTGAGCAGGTCGTTGGTCGCCTGCGAGGCGTCCTGCTGCATCTCGTTGACCTTGCGGATCTCCTCGAGCAGTTCCTGCTTGAAGTCACCGCCGCCCGGCTGGGCCTGGGGGCGCACCCCTGCCCCGGACTGGGTGTTCACGCGGGAAACGATGCCGAGTGGGTCGATCATGGCGTTCTACCTCAACATCCCGGGCGCTGCCGGGAGTCCTCGAGGAGCCCTTCAGCACAATCCATGCCAGCCGCGGTCGATTCCGGATCGTCGCCGGACCAGGGCGGGACTTTCACCGGATCATCGCGGTCACGCGAGGATCCGCAGGCTTGCGTCGATCATCGACTTGGTGGCGTCGATCGCGGCAAGATTCGCGTCGTAGCTCCGCATGGCGAGCATCGCGTTCGCCTGCTGGACCACGGGGTCGATGTCGGGATAGCGGACGTAGCCCTGCGCGTCGGCCTTGTCGCTCCACGGCTCGTACGCGCGCCGGAAGGCGTTGCGCGGGGTGATCTGCGCCACGTGGACGCCGCCCGAATCGCCGGAAACCGGGTCGCCGGACGCGAACTCGACCACCCGCTCCGAGAACGGCGGCGTCTTCGAGCGCGGATCGACGGGCACGTCGACGTTCGCGATGTTTGCGGCGATCGAGTCGAGGCGCGTGCGCTGCGCGACGAGGGCCGAGGTGGAGATGTCGAGGATTCCGAACATGGATGGTCTCCTGCGCCGCGCGGCGCGCGAAACGCGGGGCGCCGGCCTCACGGCCGTTCGCGGATCGCGGCGCTCACGGTGTCGAACTGGCCGCGCAGCAACTGCGATGCCATGCGGAAGGTGTAGACGTTCTCGGTCAGCCGCTGGAACATGCGCTCCATGCTGCGGTCGTTGCCGTCGTGGAAGAGGACGTTGTCTCCGAGCACCGTCGGCTCGAGACGCGTCTCGCCGCCCTCGAACGAGACCGGACCGCCGGACTCGAAGGCGAGCGAGCCCGACGCATCGACCCGGCCCGCGTCGACGGCATCGCGCAGCGCCGCCTGGAACGCCCGCGGATCGACGTCGACCGGCCGGTAGCCGGGGGTCTCGGCGTTCGCAAGGTTCGAGGCGAGCAGCTTCTGCCGCGCCGACATGAACTGGAGCGACCGCTCGAGCGCGAGGAACGAGGTGTTGCCGGAGAAGACGTCGATCATGGTTGGATCCGTCGCCGCGGAGGCGGCATGCCGGAGGCGCGTTCAGAGTTCGGCCGGAACGAGCGACTCGTCCTTCCACTTCTTGAGCTTCAGCCCGAGCGTGCGGACGCCGATTCCGAGCGCCTTCGCGCTCTTCTGGCGGTGTCCGCGGTTGCGCTCGAGGGTGGCCACGATCGAGCGGCGCTCGATCTCGTCGAGGGTGAGCGCCCCGTCGCAGACGAGGCTCGGAAGCCCCGTGCCGTCGCCCGAGGCGACCGCGGCCGAGGGCACGCCGATGAGCGCGTTCGCGGCGTCGGAGAAGGTCTCGATGATCGGCGCCTCGGCCGGACGCGAGGCGAGGCGCGCATGGACGCCGCCGACCGCGCCGACGGACGCGTCGCCGCCCGACGACTGCGCGACGAGCCACGGCGCGACGAGCTCGGCCGGAATCGTCTCGCCGGAGGCGAGCACCGCGGCGCGCTCGCAGAGGTTCTGCAGCTCGCGCACGTTGCCCGGCCACGCGTACTGCTCGAAGAGCGCGAGCGCGTCCTTCGACAGTCGCTTGCGGCGGCCGCCCTCGCGGTCCGCGACGAGGCCGAGGAAGTGCTCCGCCAGTTCCGACACGTCGCCGAGGCGCTCGCGGAGCGCGGGCATGCGGATCGGCAGCACGTTGAGCCGGAAGAAGAGGTCGCCGCGGAAGCGGCCCGCGTCGACCTCGCGGGAGAGGTCGCGGTTGGTCGTCGCGAGGATGCGCACGTCCGCCTTCTGCGAGACGCTCGAACCGACGCGCTCGAAGCTCTTCTCCTGGAGGACGCGCAGCAGCTTCGCCTGCAGGTCCGGCGGAATCTCGCTGATCTCGTCGAGGAGGAGCGTGCCGCCGTCGGCGAGTTCGAAGCGGCCCTTGCGCAGCCGGTCGGCGCCGGTGAACGCGCCCTTCTCATGGCCGAAGAGCTCGCTCTCGAGGAGAGCCGACGAGAGCGCCGCGCAGTTGATCGCGAGGAACGGGCCCGAGGCGCGCGGACTGTTCTCGTGGATGAAGCGCGCCGCGACCTCCTTGCCGGTTCCCGACTCGCCGGTGATGAGCACCGTGCCGTGGCTCGACGAGATCGGCGCGAGGCGCGCGCGCAGTTCCTCCATCGCCGCGCCCGAACCGATCATGCGGTGGGTCTGCGCGCGCCGCGTCTGCGGCGTCGCGACCGCGCGGAGAACCTGGTTCTCGCGCAGGATCCGCGCGTGCTCGAGCGCGCGCTCGACCGAGATCGAGAGTTCGTCGCCCGAGAACGGCTTCGTCACGTAGTCGAACGCGCCCTTGCGCATCGCGTCGACCGCGGTCTCGACCGAGCCGAACGCCGTCATGAAGACGACCGGCAGCTCCGCGTCGATCCTGCGGATCTCCTCGAGGAGCTCGAGCCCGTTCATGCCGGGCATCTGGAGATCGGTGACCACGCATTCGGGGCGCCGGTCCGCGATCCGCGCGAGCGCACCGCGCGCGTCGGGCGCGGTGACGACCGCATGCCCCTTCCGCGAGAGGATCGCCGCGACGCTGTCGCGCATGAGTTCCTTGTCATCGACGACCAGTACCTTGCCCATTGGACGACTCCTTCATCCGGCGTTTGCATGGACCTTGCTGTCTCCGCCGATCCTTCGGCGGACCGCTTCCCCAAGCGACACGCCTTCGGCGGTCGCCACCCTGGCCGGCTCGAGCGGAAGCGAAAGCTCGAGCCGCGCGCCGCGCGTGCGACCGGCGGACGTGCGAACGCCCTGCCGCTGCGCCTCGCCGCAGGCGGTCATGCCGCCATGCGCGTCGACGATGCGGTGGACGATCGCGAGTCCGAGGCCGGTGCCTTCCTCGCGCGTCGTGAAGAATGGATTGAAGATGCGCTCGCGCGCCTCGGCGGGGATCCCGGGGCCCGTGTCCTCGACGGCGAGGACGACGAAGCCGCGTCGCGTGCCGTCGGCGGTGCGGAGGCGCGCCTCGCGCGCCGTGAGCGTGATCTCGCGGTGCGCGGCGCGGCCATCCTCGGCCTCGGGAAGGCCGCGCATCGCCTCAGCCGCGTTGCGGACGAGGTTCGACACGGCCTGCGCGACCAGCGGCAGGTCCGCGACGAGTTCGCACGCGCCGTCGACGTCGACGCGCACGTCGATGTCGTCCTTCGCAAGCACTCCCTCGCAGTCGGAGAGCGCCATCGCGAAGATCTCCTTCGCGCTCGTCGGCGACGCGTTGACGCGCGTGTCGCGGGCGAAGCTGAGCACGTCTCCGACGATCCGGTCGAGACGCTCGGCCGCACGGCTGATCTTGTCGACGCTCGCCGCGGCGTCGGGCCGATCGGCGACGTCCTCGCGGAGGAGTTCGGCGTTGAGCGAGATCGCGCCGAGGGGATTTCGGATCTCGTGCGCGATGCCGGCGGCCATCTCGCCGAGCGCCGCGAGCGAGCGCGAACGGCGGAGCCGCTCGTTCGCCTCGGCGAGTTCGGCCTGCAGCCGCTCGACCTTCGCGGTCAGCGCGACGTGCGTCTCCTGCAGCCGGGCAGTCGCCTCGCCGAAGGCGCGGACGAACTCCGCGAAATCGGCCGGCGCGGCGGCAGTTGCGGGCGCGGGCGCCGGCGCAGCGGCGGAAGGAGCGGGTTCGACGATGCTGCTCGAAGCGTGCCTGGACATCAACCCCTCCTGTCCGTGAAGCGTGGTGCGGATGCGGGCGCGGCGGGCGCGTAGGCCCGGTGCGCGGCGCGGCCTGCGTCGGCGCGACCGATCTCGGCGGCGGCCACGCGGCGACGTTCGGCGAGTTCGGCGGCGAAGCGCGCGTCCGAGCGCTCGATCTCGAGAAGCGCCGCGCTGATCTCGGCGGCGATCGACGCGAGCGAGGCGTCAGGAGTTCCGCCCGAGCGCGCGACGGCGCCCGACCAGGCGCCGTCGAGGGCGCGGAGACGCGCGACGTGCTCCTCGCGCGCCGCCAGATGGAGGGCGAGCGCGTCCTCGGCCTCGAACGACGGAATCTCGCCCGCGGCGGCGCGATCGACGAGCGCAAGCAGCGCCGCCTCGCAGCCCGCGAGCGCGCGGATCGCGTGCGTCTCGGCGAGCGTCGCCTCGGCGACCTCGCGCATCGAACCGGGATGCAGGCCGGGATTCGCACCTGGGTTCTTCATCGCATCGGGTGCGTTCACGGCGCACCTCCCTCGGAGGCGCGATCCTCGGCGCCCGCGCCCGAAGCCACGCGGCGCTTCGACGGCGGATGGTTGCGCAGCCACTGCTCCCAGCTCTCGCGGGAGAGGATGCCGTCGGTGCCGAAGAAGGCGTCGTCCGGCAGCTGCGCGAGGCGCAGCTGGGCGCGGCGGTGCGCGGTCTCCGCGCGCTGCGCGTCCCCGAGTCGGTCGCACGCGTTGACGATCTGGATCAGCGCCACCATCGAGGATGGATGGTCGGGGTACTTCCGGTCGAGCGCCTCGTAGAGGGCGATGGCGTCCTCGTAGGCCTTCGGGTCGTGGGCGCCGACGTCGAAGGCGCAGTCGGCGCGGCGCATGTGCGCCTCGCGCAGCATGTCGCGCGAGAGCCCGTCGAGCCCGCCCTCGCGCGAGGCGAGTTCCTCGAGCGCGGCGATCGACTGGTCGTAGATGCGGCGCGCCTCGGTGAAGCGGTCGATTCCCTCGCGCTCGAGACGCCCGCGGGCCGCCGCGGTCAGGTCCGCGGTCCTCGATTCGGCGGTCGCCGCACGCGCGACGCCGAGATATGACTCGGCGAGGCGGAACCGGAGTTCCCCGAGCCGGTCTGGATCGGGATTGCGGGCGATCGCCTCGTGCAGGAGCTCGGCGCTCTCCGTGAAGTCGCCCTTGCGCTGGCGGATGCGCGCGAGGAGATCGAGCGCGTTGAAGTACTCGACCGCGTCGGGACGCAGGCCGAACGCGCCCGAAAGCACTTCCTGCAGGCTCGCGATGGCCTCGTCGCCGCGGCCATCCGCATCGAGCGCCCGCGCCAGCGGCACGATCGCCCGGATGGTGAACTCGCTTCCGTCGCGACGCACCTCGATCGCCCGGCGGTAGTTCGCCACCGCCTCGCCGTAGGCGCCCTCGGCCTCGCGGATCGCCGCGATGCGCAGGTACACCTCGCCGCGGTCGGGATCATCCGGCGTGAGCGCCTCGAGGAGCAGCTGGCAACGGACGAGCGCGAGGTCGTGGAACCCCGACATGTCGTAGCACTCCGCCGCCGCCCGCAGGCTCGAGACGTAGCTTCCATCGGTCGACTGACGGCACTCGGGCGTGCCCGAATACTCGACGAGCACGTCGCCCGCGCGCTTCAGGAGCCTGTTGACCACGACGCGATCCTCGGGCGAGAGCCGCTCCATCGCGTCGCGGCCACCTCCGGCCGTGTCGAGGATGCGCTCGGCCTCCTCGCGCGCCGCGGTTCCGAGGAGCACCATGGCCTCCGCCACGGGGATCGATTCGTCGCGGAGATCGATCGCGCACTGCGCCAGTTCGATCGCCTCCGTCCAGCGCTTGTCGCCGAGCGCGTCGCGCGCGTCCTCGACGAGCGTCGACTGCATCGCCGCGACCGTGTCGCGCGGCATCTCCTCGCGCAGCGCTGCGTCGCGCAGCAGCGCGAAGTCGACCTGCGCATCGGCGAAGCGGCCGAGATCGGACCGGGCCTCCGCGCGGCCGAGCCGGGCGCGGAATCCGAGGTCGCCCTTGTGCTGTGCGAGCACCGCGCGGTCGAAGACCTGCTCGGCCTCCTCGAGCGCGCCGAGCTCGATCAGCGTCCTGCCGAGCCCGACGTCGATCGCTCCCGCGACCGGCGTTCCGGGCTGCGCAAGCTCGACCGCGTGCGCGAACTCCTCGCGCGCCTTGTTGAAGCGCGAGAGCCGCCGCAGCGCCTCGCCGCGGAGTCCGTAGAGTTCGGCGAGCGCCGCCGGAGCGAGCTCGCCATGACCCGCATCGAGCGCCTCGAGCCGCGAGAGATCGACGAGAAGCCGATCGGCCGCGCGCTCGAACTCGCCGAGCGCGATCCGCAGTTCCGCAGCGCGCGCCGCGGCCCACGCGTGATCGTCGATCGCGACCGAGGGATCGGCGCGGAACTCGTCGATCGCCTCGAGGAGCGACTCGGGATTCCGGCCGGCCGATTCCGCGCCGTGGAGGAGGGCATCGAGCGCATCGCGCTTCACGCGCCTGCGGAGCGACTCGGCCTCGCGCTCGCCCGCGCCTTCCGCAGCGACCGCGAGCGCCTCGCTCGCGCGCCCAAGGCGCACGAGCGCCTGCGAGTACGCGATCGACTGCGCAGCGGTCATCGTCCAGCCGAGCGCCTTCGCGCGGTCGTACGCATCGATCAGGGCCTGCGCATCGGACGGCGCCGGCTCCTCGAGCTGCTTCTGCTGCCCCGCCAGGAAATCCGCACCGAGCGCGAAGTAGCGCGGCTTCACATCCTCGGGCGCGCGCTCGAGATTCGGGCGCACCACCTCGTCGAGGACGTACCGGGCGCTCGCAAACTCGCCCTCCGCGATCAGTTCCTCGGCCTGGTCGAGTGCGGCGGCGAAGTCGTCCTGCGGCGCATGACTGCGCGCGTAGAGGATCGCCGCGGCGACGCCGCCGAAGCCGACGAGAAGAAGCGGGATCTGCCAGAAATCGCGCAGAAGACTGCGCTTCGACGCGCCATCGGCGGCAGCGGGCGCCGCCTCCGACGGGACTGCCGCTGAGGCTGCCGACGCGGCTGCCGACGTGGCTGCCGACGACGTCACGGGCGACGCGCGTTCCGGTTTCGATGCTGTTTCCGTGCGCTCCGACACGTCTGCGAGCCTCAGAATCCTTCCGAGCCGTCCGCTGCTGCGGACACTTTCGTCGCCGGGGCCAATCCTTGGCCTCCGCGGTACACCGTTCCCGACACGCGCCGTCGACCGAGCCCCTCGACCGGACTCCCCTCGGTGCCCGCGCCGATCCTCCTCGAGGACCAGCGCATGCACAAAGAAGACCCCTGAGAGGCCAAGCCCTGGCGGCTAGAGAAGGCGCGTCGCCGCCGATCCGTTCATCGGCAGATGCTGCGCGACAACTGCAGCGGCAGAAACTGCGCGAATCAGGCGGACACCCGCCCGCCTCCCCGAGCCTCGGGCACCTGAACCCAAGCCGCGGGCACCTGAACCCAAGCCGCGGGCACCTGAACCCAAGCCGCGGGCACCTGAACCCAAGCCGCGGGCACCTGAACCCAAGCCGCGGGCACCTGGACGCAAGCCTCAGGCGCCCGGATCGGAGTCGGCGTTGCCTGCGCCATCGACCTCGTCCCGAGGCGTGGCGGCGACGACCGCCGTGCCGCTGACCATCTCGGCCGGCCCATCCCCGCGCGGATTGAGCGCCGCGATCAGCATCACGGGGGGCGACGCCACGGTGATGGCGGCCGCGAGCGCCCGGAGGAGCCGCCGCCCGGCGGAGACCGAGTCTCCGCGGACGCCGATGATCTCGAGCCCCATCAGGCGCTTCCCGAGCGAGCGCCCGAAGAAGACGTCGCCCACGGTGCCGAACGCCCATCCGATGGCGAACGCAACGAACGCCGGCGCACCGACCGACGCGTCCGACACGAAGATCGGGAACTGCATCATCGCGAGGAAGGAGCCGGGATACAGGATCGACGCCACGACGAAGCCGGGGATCATGTCGATCGACGCCGCGGCGGCTCGGGCGCCGAGCCGCGCCCCGGGACGCCGGTCGGCGGGAATCGGCGCGGCGGACGGAGCGCTTCTCCCGCCGCCGGGGCGGTTCTCGAGGTACGCGTCGGCGCCGAAGATGACGGCCGCAAGCGCGAGCGCCACCGAGAGAATCCCGAGGATCGGGATGTGGATCCAGTTCCGCGACGTGAAGCCGGGCGGCTCGAGCGCGGTCGGCGCGGACGGCGTCGCCGCCGAAGGCGCGATGCGCCGATCGACGCCTCGCCGATCGGCATCGAGCGAGAGGAGCAGCGCCTCGCCGCCGAATCCCGCGAGAAGCCAGGGTTCCGACGGTTCGGGGAACGACGCCCATCCCGTCGCACGCGCGTCGCGCACCACCGAAAGCCGGATCGTCGCCGGCCCGCCCTCGACCACCGCAGGCACACGCTCGACAAGCGCCGAGCGCCGTTCGAGTTCGATCGTTCCCAGTACCCGCCGGGCCGAGACGGGCTGACCATCCACCCCGACGAGCGCCAAAGGGGACGACCAGTCTTCTCCTGCCGCTCGCCAACTGACATGCGCGACACCGTCGATCGCGCCCTGCGCGCACAGTCGGCCGCCCCCCTCGGAAAGCCGAATGCTCTCGGCGAGATCGAGCGGCGGCAACGCCACCTCGCCCCAGGACTCGCCGCCGGCTCCGCCACCCGAGACGTCGAGCGCGAGCAGCTGGTGCCCCGGACGCTCCGCGCCCGCAGCAGCCGCGTTGCGCAGGAGCGCGTAGGCCACGCCGCCCGCGATCGTGAAGCTGCGCAGCTGGCCCTCCGCCGGAAGCGGCGGGAGGATGCGCGGGCCTCCGCGCGGCTCGGTGAACCAGAGCCCCGTGACCTCGTTCCGCTGCGCACGAAGCGCGAGCACCATGCGCCTCTGCTGGCCTTCGCTCGGAGAGACGACGACGAGCATGTCGCCCTCGGCCGCGAGCGCTTCCGGTTCACGGGCGAGCCGCGTGACCAGCCGCTCGGTCGGCGCCGGCTCGACGGATGCGTGATGCATGAGGAGGAACGGCAGCGCGTCGCCCGACGCCTGCCCGCTCTCGCCGGGCGGCGCGCGCTCGACCACCCACCACACGTGCCCGTCATCCGACGCCGAGGTTCGCAGCGTTCCCGGGAGATCGGCGGCTGCGGGAAGCGCGGGGAGCGCCATGCATGCCGCCAGCGCGATGGTCGCCCTTCGCATCGCGATCGAACTCCATCGCGGCGTGGCGTCCCCGCAGACCCGGCGACGTCGATGAGGCTCGGGCATCATGGCTTGGCCCGCTCCCGCGGGTCGGAGTTCGACGATGCGGTCGACGATGATCCGGTGGTTCTTTCGGGGGCAGCGGCGGTGGCTGCTGCGGGCGTCGCTGCGGGGGCTTTGGACGGTTCGCCCGACGGGGCCGAGTCGTCCGCATCGCCCGCATCCTCGCGATCGCGCAGGAGGTACTCGACCGACTCGGGCCGGTAGTGACCGATCAGTGCGTCGAGATCGAACAACTTCGCCTTCCCCAGTCTCTGCTGCGCTTCCGGACGCTCGATCTTGAACTGCGCCGACGCGCCCGAAGCAGGCGCTTCGGCTCGGATGCGCGTCGCCACCTGCGGCCACGCGAGCTGCGAGAGGTTGTCAACCCGTGCGGATTCGTACGCGCTGAGGCCGGACGTCGCGAGCAGCGCGCCGCTTGGGTCGGCGAGCGTGATCGAGCCCGGCAGCCCGTCGGCACCGAAGGCGAGCGTCGTCGTGATCGATGATCGACGCCACGCCACGCCGTGCGTCGCGCGTGGCGAGGCCGTCGCTTCCCCGGCGTTCCCTGCCGACGCGGCGGCATCCGTCCGAAGCGCGACGATCGTCGCGTCCGCTGGAATCGGCGTGAGTCCCATCATGAAGCGCAGCGACGCGGGAGAGAGCACCTCGATCTCGCCCGACGCGAGTGCGCGGGCCGCGGCTGTCTCGACATCGGTCGAGTCGACCTCGAAGACCGTCGCCACCGCGGGCTTTCGGCTCAGATCGAAGATCCACGCGCGCTTTCCGTCGCTCCCGACCGTCGCGAAGTCGGTCGAGAGCTTCGTGAGCCGGAGATATCCGCGACCCGCGGACGCGAGTCGCAGATCGAGGTCGAGCTGCTCCCGCTTCTCCGCACCATCCTCGCGGAAGCGGACCTCGACGACGCCCTTCGCCTCGAGCGCCTCGAGCTTCGCGACCCGCGCGTTGTGCGCCTCGATCAGCGGCCGAAACTCGGCCTCGAGCGCATCCGCGTCGACCGCCGGCACCGCACCCTGGCCGCTCGCGACGTGGGGCGTCCGCGCGGCGCAGCCGAGAACCGCCGGTGCGTGCGCAAGCGCGACCGCCACCGCGAGGGCGGCGCTACCACGCGCCATCGAGGACCT
>JBIIYI010000448.1:0-2909 GCA_044346895.1 Phycisphaerales bacterium | reverse complement strand
GACCGTCGACGAACTCATCCTGCAGCGTCGGCTGCGGCTCTCGTCGCGCCTCGCCGATGCGCCGGATCTCCTGCGCGTCGCCCGACGTCTCGAACTGAACGTCGCGACGAGCCTCCCGAGCCCCGGGGAGCGCGAGGTGGTCGGGTTCATCGCCCTCGGCGTCTGCGAGCGCGCGCTCGTCGACGTCCTCTCCGAACTCCAACTCGCCGGACGCGTGCCGGTACTGCGGCTCGGACTCGTGTCGCCGATCGACGACGCCGCGCTCCAGCGCTTCATCGACCGCGTCCAGCAGGTGGTCGTGCTCGAGCCGAGGCCTGGTTCGGCCGCGCGTTCGGTGCTCGCGGTGATGGACCAGCTGCGTCGGCGCGGCGTGCGCACGCCGCCGATCTCGTACCGCGAGCTTCCGCCGACACCGTCGGGCGAGACGCCCGTCCTCGCGCCCGGCGAGGCCGCACGGCCGTCCATCCTCGTGCGGCGCATCGTCCATCTCCTGCATGCGGTGCGCCCGTCGCTCTCGGTGGCCGCCCGGCTGGTCGGCGCCGATCCGCAGCTCGAGGCGATCCGGCTTCCCGAGCGCACCGGAGAGCTCGGACTCGACGCCGCGATCGAGGAGGCGCGTCGGATCGTCGTCGAGGTCGATCAGGAGATCCGCGCGCGGCCGGACCCCGAGGATGGCGCGCCGCGTCCGCGCACGCTGTCGATCGACATCCTGCCTGAGCGCGGTGCGCTCGATTCGTGCACCGTGGTCGAGTTCTATCCGCGCGAGCGGTTCCTTCTCGAGGGAATGGGCGCGGTGCGCCAGACCGCGCGCGATGCATGCCGTCGGCTGCTCGTCGTGGTCGACGTGAGCCGCGCTTCGGGCGGTGGATCGGCCGGACCCACGAGCGGCGGGCTCGATCTCGCTCGTCTCGCCGACGCGTCGATCCCGAGCGACGCCGCCGCGCGCGTGCGCGTGATGCGGACGGACCTCAACGATCGCGCCGTGGTGCGCGCCCGCGTGCTCGAGGCGCTCGAGGCGCTCGATGGTTCCTCCGGCTCCGGCGGCTCCGACGCGCGGCTCGTCGTCCTCGTGCTGACCGACGGACCGCCGCCGCGGCTCGATCCCGAGGCGATCGACCGCACGTTCGTCGAGCGCGACCGGCTCGGGTACCAGTCGCAGCAGCGCCTCGTCTGGAAGGCGGACCACGCGTGCGAACTGCGTCCGCCGCCGCTCGCCGGACTGCTCGACGAGGCGGAGGAGGAGGGCGCCACGCCGATCGAGGGGCGCTTCGTGCACGAGGAACTCTCGATGCGCGTCGAGGGCATCGAGTTCCGCGCGACGGCGCTCTCCGAGCAGGTCGAGGTGGTGCGCACGAAACCGCCCATCACCGCCTACTCGCGCGGAGCCGTCGGACTCGCGCCGCCGCGACCGATCCACGCCGACCTTCCGATGCACCGGACGCACGTCGCCGGTTTCCGAGGCGGCGCGCCGGGGCTCGTCGCGCGCATCCTCGCCGACGCGGGCCGCGCGATGGGCTACCGCGTCGAGATCCTCTCGTCCGACGAACCCTGCGGCCGCGGCCGCCGCGCGTGGGCGCAGGTGCTCTGGATGCGCGCGCGCGAGGGCGAGACGCGCGCACCGCGCACCGCGATGATTCCCTACGGCGAGGCGAACCTGCTGCTCGGCGTGGATCCGCTCGAGGCGTTGCGCGCGCTCGGCCCGGATCCGTCGCTGCGGGTTGCGAGTCCGCAGAAGACCTCGATCATCGCCAACGACGGGCCGCTCGAGGATCAGTTCGACGATGCGCGCGTGTCGGCCTGCGGCTTGCTCGAGGGCGCCGTCGAGCGCTGCGCGATGGCATCGCACTCCTCGGTCGACGACTACGCGTCGCTCTGCCGCACGAATCTCCTGTCCGAGCGGCTGCTCGACGTCGCGATGCTCGGGCTCGCCTTCCAGCGCGGGCTGCTGCCCGTCTCGCTCGAGGCGATCGAGGCCGCGGTGCGCCGCGCCGAACCCGCCGGATTCGGTCGCAGTTTCGAGGCGTTCACGTTCGGCCGGCGGCTCGAGGCGGGTGCCGTCGTGCGTCGCTCGGTCGAGGAGCGCGAGCCGCTCGACCGGCTCGTGCGGCGGCTCTCGCTCGAACTCGTGCGCGAGCGCTTCGGCGGGCGCCGACGCGCGCAGCGCTACGCGCTCAGCGCGAGCGGCATGCTGGCCGCGTTCGGCCGGCTCGGCGACGACGAGGACGTCGACCGCGCGACGCGCGCGGTGGTGACGGCGCTGCACCGCACGATCGTGTGGGGCGGCACGCGCATGATGCGCCGGTACGAGTCGCTCGTCGCCGCGCTCCTGCGCGCCGATCCGACGGGCGACCTCGCGCTCGTGTCGGCCGAGCCGATCGCGGACGCGATCCTCGTGCGCGACATCCTCTACGTCCTCGCGATGTCGACGAGCCTCGAGCAGCGCCGCCGCATCCGCGAGCGCCTCGGCGTGCGCGCCTCGCACGGCGACACGCTCGAGCGGCGCTACCTCAGCCGCTTCGAGCTGCTCGCGGGAGCGCGGCGCTTCCGCCTCGACTTCCGCACGAGCGACTGGCCCGCCGAACTGGTGCGCCTCGCGAAGCCGCTCGTCCCGTGGGGATTGCGCGGCGACGCGCGCGCGCAGGAGGTGCGCGAGTACGCGATCTCGCTCGCCGAGCGGGCGGCCGAGGGTTTCGAACGCGAGCCCGCGCACTGGGCGATGTGCATGCGCCGCTTCGCGATGCTGTCGACCGACGGCGGACTCCGCTCGCTTTCCGCGGCGGAATTGCGCGCGGCCGTCGAGGGGCTGTGACGCGCGGGCGGCCGCGTCAGGCGCGTTCGCGCGGAGCGAGCAGTCGGCGCCGGATCGATCGCGCGCGGATCGCGACGAGATGCAGGCCCGGGATGCGTGG
>JBIIYI010000447.1:0-2913 GCA_044346895.1 Phycisphaerales bacterium | reverse complement strand
CTCCCGGGTACCAGCTCGCGCTCAGCCTCCCCACGAGCCTCGGCGTCGTGGACGCCTTCTCGGCCGACGGCAGCAACGCGATCGCACTGAGGACCGACGGCTCGGTTCGGACCTGGGGAGACGATTCGTGGGGTCAACTCGACGTACCCGACGACCTCGAATCCGTACGCGATGTGGTTTGCGTGGGCAGCGGCTACTTCGCGCTCCTCGAGGACGGCAATCTCCGCGCCTGGGGAAACCTCGGTGAAACCGGCGGGATCCCGTCCAATCTTCCGCCTCTCGAGACGATCGCAGCCTCGAATTCGTATCTCTCGGGTCGCGCGAAGTCGGATGGAAACTGGTGGGGCTGGCACCCCTCCAGCCAGACCGCCACGCAGATCGGAGAGAAGCTCATCGTCGAGGGAACGCACTTCCTCTACGCGATGACTCCGTCGGTCAACGAGGCCTCTCCGATCCTCGCTCCGATCGGATTCGGCACTCCCCGCTCGCATACATTCACGCAGATGCGTCCGGCGGAGTCCGATGTGACGCTCACGATCGCTGCGATCGGAGATTTCAATCTCTCGACCGAGTTCGCGACCATCCGCATCGACGGCGCCCCGCTCCAGAACGTGTTCCTCTCGAATGCGAACGACTGTCCCCAGTATCCGGATCAAGCCCAGATCACGATCCCGAGGAAGACCTTCAACATGCACGCCGCGGATGGCTCCGTCACCATCCGGGCCGATGGATCGAACGGCGTGAGCGCCACCCAGTGCGCGTCCGGGATGACGCGGTTCACCTTGACGTACACCGCGGTCCCGCGCGACTGCAATGCCAACGCCGTGAACGATGCGAACGAGATCGCCTCACGGAGCACGACGGACTGCAACGCGAACGACATCCCCGACTCGTGCGATCTCGCGAACGGCACCGCGGTCGATCTCGATGGCGACGGCGAGATCGACGACTGCCAGCCCGACTGCAATGACAACGGGCTTCCGGACACCTACGAGATCGCCAATGGAACCGTGGCCGACTGCAACTCGAACCTCATCATCGACCTCTGCGAGACGCAGGCCGGCGCCCAGGACAAGGACGCCGATGGCAGGATCGACGAGTGCGAGATCGCGCGGGGCGACTTCGATCTCGACGGTCTGATCGGCGGGGCGGACCTGAGCGGACTGCTCTCGCTCTGGGGGTTCGAGAATCCGCCCTACGGCGACTTCAACGAGGATGGACTCGTCGGCGGAGCGGATCTGGCGTATCTGCTGAGCAACTGGGGCCCCCTCGAGTAGCACGCCTCAGCGCACTGGACGAGGGAGCGCCTCCTCGGGTTTCGAACCAGCGTCCGGCGAAGCGCGGCCGCGCTTCGATGGATCCCCGACATGCGCGACGAGCAGCCGCATCGCCTCCTCCGCGGCGCCCGGCACGATGCGGCCGATGTCCTCGAACGGCGTCGAACTCCCGAGTTCGTACGTGATGCCCGGCGCGCCGAAGGTCTCGAACGCGAGCGCTTGAAGGTCCATTCGGAGACGTTGTGCGTCGCGCTCGACTCGACCGCGTAGTCGGGGAAGCGCGTCTGGATCGCGCGCAGCCAGTCGCGCGCGAAGTGCGGCGGTTCGAGCGGAGCCTCGTCGGGCGGAACGTAGAAGACGTCCTTCGCCGTCGCGTGGAAGTCGAGGAGGAGCCGCACGCGCGCGTCCTCAGGCGACGCGAAGGTGGCGATCGCGTCGCGCACCGCGCGCGTCTCCGGCTGCGAGAAGTCGTGCCAGTCGCGGTTCGCGTCGACGTGGCCGAGCGTCGAGCGCCAGTTGCCCTCGTGGACGCCGTCGGGATTGACGAGCGGGACGCACAGCACGCGGAATCGCGCGCGGAAGTCGCACGCGAGGTCCGTCTCCGCGGCGAGCGTCTCGATGAAGCGCATGAACCCGACCGTTCCCGCGACCTCGGGCGGATGCTGCCGTCCGATCACGACGATGCGATCGCGCGCAACGCGCAGCGCGACGCGCGAGAAACCGCGGCGAGAGTCCTCCCCCCACGCGCCATCGCGCGTGTCGAAGCGGTCATCGTTTACACTACTACCGTGGCGTTGATCCTCTTCTTCTTCATCGTGCTCATTGGCCTTGCGGGCTGGATCCCGCTCTACCTTTGTTGGTGGGGCCGACTGACTCCGCAACCGCCGTGCTGCGCTGCCTGCGGGCACGCATCGGGCGATGGTCCGGGGATGCTTGCTGATCGCTGCGCGGAATGCGGCTGCGATCTCAACGCGCCGAACGCACTCGTCTACTTCAAGCGCGCGCGAACGCCACTCATGCTCGCTGGAATCATCGTGGGTGCGATCGTGGTCACACTCTGCTCATTGCTCCCATTGGCGTCAATTTCCGTTTTGTTTCTTGCAGCCAGTCGCCAAGGCGTTCTCTTGCCAACGCCCGCGAACAATGCCGTCCCATCTGCATCTGATTCGACTTCGGGTTCTGCCGAATCAGCCCCCCGTGTCAATGACGATGCGGAACCATCGGACAGCGCAGAAGCTGAAGGAACGACTTCCCAATCCTCCAAAGAGGAGGACATTCGATGAACAGTCTCGGTGTCGTGCTCCTCGTGATCACACTGTTCAGCATGCTTCTTCTTGCGATCGGCCCTGCGTTCGTCGGATACGGTGTAGCCCTTCTACTCCGAGGCCGACACAACCCGCGTCAACCAGTCTGCGCGCGATGCCGTGCGCCCCTCACCCGGGCTGCGCTCGCCGCCGCAAACGCACACGCCGCCGCGCACGACCCTGCATACGCGTGCCCATCGTGTGGCTCGACACCACTGCTCCCCACCGCATCGCATCAGCGCGCGGTGACACGCGGAGTACTCTTCATCGTGCTCCCGATCGTTGCGTGGATCTCGACCGTCGTGGTCGTGTTCGTCGGCATCGCCATCAGT
>JBIIYI010000446.1:0-2918 GCA_044346895.1 Phycisphaerales bacterium | reverse complement strand
CGACCGACCGCGGTATCGGTCGCTCGTTCCCCGTGCTGACCTCGACGCGCGCCGAGCCCGCGGGCATCGCGTGCGGGGCCGACGCGCCCGACGGGCTCCCGCAGGGATTCGAACGGCGGCTGCTGCCGCCGGACGACGGCGGCGTCGCCGGCGCGCCCTGCCGTCGCCAGTGCGTCTTCCTCGTCGACAGCGACTTCCTCTTCTTCCAGGCCTACGGCCCGGCCGCGGCCAACACCACGGCCGCCATCGTCCAGACGATGAACACGGTGGACGCCGTCTATGAGAAGCACGTCGGCGTCTCGTTCGCGACCAGCGCGATCATCGTGCGCACCGACGCGGCGACGGACCCGTACGCCGGACTCACCGCGGCGGGCGCCGTCCTCGACCGCGCGCGCGTCGAGTGGACCAATACCACGCTCTACGAACGCGATCTCGTCCACATGTTCAGCGGCACGGGCTACTCGGACGGCATCGCGGGCGTCGCGTGGGTGGGCGTGGTGTGCAGCCAGTACGGCGTCGGCATGACGCGCTTCGCCGACGCGAACGTGATGTGCCACGAGGTCGGCCACAACTTCGCCGCACCGCACTGCGCCGATGAACCGTGCGACACGATGTGCGGCGGCTGCCTCTGGATGGGCCCGAACGACAAGATCATCATGACCTCGCACCGGAACGCGGTCGGCTGCCTGTCGGAGGATCCCGCGGCGGAAGGCCCGATTCCGCCGGACGCGCAGATGGACCGCTTCTCGGTCGCGGGGGGTTCAGCGGGCGTGGATCTCGATGTCCTCGCGAACGACACCGACTACTCGTGCGAGGCGCTCTCGATCGACGCGTTCGACGCGACGAGCGCGCGCGGCGGCACCGTCACGCTCGTCGGCACGGGCACCACGGCGCGGCTCCGCTACGCGCCGGCGTCGGGCTTCTTCGGAAGCGACACCTTCAACTACACGCTGCGCGACGCAGACGGCCTCAGCGACTCGGCCGACGTGCGCGTCACCGTGACGACCGCCGGGTCGATCCTCGTCGGTCGGGTCTGCGGCGCGACCGCGCAGACGCTCCAGTCGGCGATCGACTTCGCCGACCCGGTTGCGGGCGCCGAGATCATCGTGGCCCCGGGCCGCTATGAACGCGTCGACTTCCGCGGAAAACCCGTGCGGCTGCGGTCGCAGTTCGGCCCGACCGCGACCTTCATCGACGCGAACGCGGGGCGCGGCGTGCTGATCGCGGGCGCGACCGCCGCAGGCGCCGTCGTCGATGGATTCACGATCCACGACGCCGCGGCGACCGATGGCGCAGGCGTCCAGATCGACGGTGCCAACGCGACGATCCGCAACTGCCGCTTCATCCGCACCGCCGCCACCGCGAAGGGCGGCGCGATCCACGCGCGCAACGCGGCCGTCACGATCGCCGACTGCACGTTCGACCGCACGACCGGCGCGACGGGCGGCGCGATCCAGTGCGAGACCGGCACGTTCGTCGTGGAGCGGTGCGATTTCCTGAAGACCTCCGCGACCGCCGGAAACGGCGGCGCCGTGCTCGCGAGTGGCGCGGGCTCGTGCAAGGTGCTCGCATCGACCGCGGTGGCGTGCTCCGCGACCGGCTCCGGCGGCACGCTGCGCTTCGAGGGCGGGATCACGGGTCAGGTCGGCCAGTCGTCCTTCTGCGGCGGAACCCCGAACAACATCTCGGGCTCGTACCAGAGCCTCGGCGGGAACACGACGGCGGCGACCTGCGCCGCCTGCGCCTCGATCGCGTGGCGCAACGCGCTCGATTGCGACGGCGACGGCACCGCGGACATCTGCGCGATCGACGCGGGAGCCGCGGTCGACGCGAATGGCGATGGGCTCGTCGATGCGTGCGCGTCGCGCGCGGATCTCCTGATCGCAACGTGGCCCGCGTCGTGCGGCGGCAACGACCACGCGTACGAACTCGTGCTCGCCTCGCCCGCGGTCAACTGGACCGCGGCGAACACCGCCGCCAACGCGCGCGGCGGAAAGCTGATCGCGATCACCTCGCAGGCCGAGGCGGACTTCGTCTTCGCGGCGCTCGCCTCGAACGGCCTCGGCTGGTCCGGCGGACAGGGGCCGTGGATCGGCGCGTACAAGTCGTCGGGCGCGTGGCGCTGGTCGAACGGCGACGCATGGGGATTCACGCAGTGGGCGCCGGGCGAACCGAACAACTCGGGTGACCGCGCGCGCTACTGGACGGCCGACGGCGCGATCCGCGCGACGTGGGACGACCAGCCGGGCTCGTATACCGCGATCGCGTATCTGGTCGAGTACGCCTCCGCGACCGATTGCAATGCGAATGGATCGCCCGACGTGCGCGACATCGCGCTCGGCATCTCGCAGGATGCGAACGGGAACGGGATTCCCGACGAGTGCGCTCCGCCGTGCCCGGCCGATCTCGATGGAAACGGCTCGGTCGACGCGGCGGATCTCTCGTCGATGCTCGGCGCTTGGGGAACCGCGGGCGGCGACGTCGACGGGAACGGCACGACCGATGCCGCCGATCTCAGCACGCTGCTCGCGGCCTGGGGTGCGTGCGGGTAGACGGCGCGACGCGTCGCACGGGTTCGTGCGCCGAGCGCGGCGGACGCGACGAAGCCGCCCCGCCGCCAGTCGCGAGCGCTCAAACTACGGCTCATCTCAGCCCGCCGCGATTCACTCGCGGCGAGGCTGGCCAGAGCGAGGGCGCGGCAAGAGCCGCGCTCGAGCGCTCAACCTTGTTGCGGTCGCCGCTGCGGCGGCGACCTTTCGCGCGTTCCACGCCAAAGCGAGCGAGAGCGGCGGACGCGAACCACCGGTTCGCCCCGCCGCCAGTCGCGAGCGCTCCAACTACGGCTCATCTCCGCCCGCCGCGATTCACTCGCGGCGAGGCTGGCCAGAGCGAGGGCGCGGCAAGAGCCGCGCTCGAGC
>JBIIYI010000445.1:0-2923 GCA_044346895.1 Phycisphaerales bacterium | reverse complement strand
CGGAGGGAGCCGCCGCAGCGGCGACCGCGCCGCCCGCGATGCCTCTCCGCGCCTCACCCGCGCCCGAGCTCCGCGCCACGGTCGCGCGCGGCGCGCATCGTCTCGATCAGGAGCGCATCGAGTCCTCCCGCGCGCACCGACGCGTCGTCCATCCGCGCGAGACCGGCGGCGGTGGTCCCGCCCTTGCTCGTCACCTTCGCGCGCAGCACCTCCGGCTCCTCGCGCGTCGCGTCGAGGAGCGTGGCGGCTCCGATCAGGGTCTCGCGCGCGAGCGCGCGCGCCGTGTCCTGCGGCAGTCCGACCTCCTCCGCCGCGAACGACCACGCCTCGAGGAAGCGGAAGACGAACGCCGGTCCGGAGCCGCTCACGGCCGTGACCGCATCGAAGAGCGCCTCCGGCACGCGCACCGTCCGGCCGACCGAGGCGAACAGCTGCTCGACCTTCTGGAAGTCGCCCTCCACGACGTCGGCGTCGGAAGCGACCGCGGTGATCGCGCGACGGACGGCGGCGGGCGTGTTGGGCATCGTGCGCACCACGCGCGCCGAGCCTCCGAGCGCATCGCGGATCGCGTTGCTGCGCACCCCGGCCATGACCGAGACGACGAGCGGGCCACCGGCCTCGACCCTGCCGACGGCACCGGCGGCGGTCGGGAAGCTCTGCGGCTTCACCGCGAGCACGAGGAGTTCCGCCTCGGCGATGGCGTCCCGCGTCACGGCGCGCATCCCGAGCTCGCGCGCCTCCTCGACCCGCGCCGGTTCCGGGTCGATCACGCCGATCTCGCTCGGCGCGGCGATGCCCGCCTCGATCGCGCCGCGAACGATCGCGTGTCCGACGTTTCCGAAGCCGACGATGACGAGGCGGGGCTGCATGGCGGCAGCGTAACCACCGGCATCGGTCGCTCCGCGGGGCAGGGGCAGCAAACGGCGGCCCGCCGCCGACGGGCTCGGCGCCCGTCATCCGATACACTCCCGCCCATGCCACGCACCGGCTACAGCCCGCTCTACCAGCTCGACTTCGAGAACCCCGTGCTCGAGATCGAGCGTCAGATCGACGCGATCGAGGAGCGCCCCGATTCGGAGCGCTACGCGACGGAACTCGCCCAGCTGAACGCCACGCGCGAGAGCCTCCTCCGGAAGGTCTACGAGGGGATCACCCCCTGGCAGACCGTGCGGGTGGCGCGCCATCCGCTGCGTCCGCAGACGATCGACTACCGGGCGCTGATCTGCCGCGACTTCTGCGAACTGCACGGCGATCGGGCGTTCGGCGACGACCCTGCGATCATGACGGGATTCGCGCGGATCGGCTCGATCAAGTGCATGTTCATCGGGCACAACAAGGGGAAGACGGTCGCCGAGAAGGTGGCCGCCAACTTCGGCTGCGCCCATCCCGAGGGCTACCGGAAGGCGCTTCTCAAGATGAAGCTCGCCGAGAAGATGAAGCTGCCGATCGTGACCCTCGTCGATACGCCGGGCGCGTATCCCGGCGTCGGGAGCGAGCAGCGCGGGCAGGCGCAGGCGATCGCCCTGAACCTTCTCGAGATGAGCCGGCTGCGCACGCCCATCGTGTCGGTCGTGATCGGCGAGGGCGGATCCGGTGGCGCGCTCGGCATCGCGGTCGCCGACCGCGTGGCGATGCTCGAGCACGCGTGGTACTCGGTGATCTCGCCCGAGGGCTGCGCCGCGATCCTCTGGAAGGAAGCGAACGAGGACACGAACAACCGCGCCGCCGAATGCCTGGCTCTCACCGCGCGCCGGAACCTCCAGAACGGCCTCATCGACGAGGTGATCCCCGAACCCCTCGGTGGCGCCCACCGCGACCCGCGCAAGGCGGCCGACAACCTGCAGAACTGGATCGTCGACCGGCTGCGCGACCTCGCCCGCGTGAATCCGGAGACGCTGGTCCGACAGCGCTTCGAGAAGTTCCGCAAGATGGGGGCATTCCGCGACGAGATGGCGACAGTCAGCGCCTGAATCGCGTGTTTGCAGGGGATTTCCCCGTGCGATCGCGTCAGGACGCCTTTGACGATTCCGGGGCGCGTTGCTACTCTTCGGCCCTTCGGCGCGTCCGCGGGGCTTTTCCCGTCCACGGCCGGGGAGAGCGAGACTCTACTTGGCGAAGAAAGAACCAGCGAAGGTCGCCGCGAAGTCGGTGGCTGCGAAGTCGGTGGCTCCTAAGGCGGCTCCCGTGAAGTCGGCTTCCATGAAGGCGGTGGCTTCGAAGGCGGCGGCTCCGAAGTCGGCTCCCGTGAAGTCGGCGGCTGCGAAGTCCGCAGCCCCGAAGTCCGCAGCCCCGAAGTCCGCAGCCCCGAAGTCCGCAGCCCCGAAGTCCGCAGCCCCGAAGTCGGTGCCCGTGAAGTCGGACGCGAAGTCGCCGGTCAAGTCGATGCCGAAGCCCGCTGCGAAGGCTCCCGCGGGCTCGATGAGCAAGGTCGGCAGCAAGAAGCCGACGGCGAAGTCGGAGGAGAAGTCGGCGACGAAGTCGGCGGCGAAGTCGGCGGCCAAGCCTTCATCCGCGCCCGCGCCGAAAGCCGCCTCGACTCCTGCATCCACGCCCGCCTCGAAGACGCCCGCCAAGACGGTTGGCGCGCAGGCGCAAACCCCGAAGCAAACCCCGAAGCAAGCCTCCGCTCAGGCGCCGAAGTCGGCGCCCTCCGTCGATGCGAAGTCTGCCGCGAAGGCGGGCTCGAAGAACGAAGCCAAGCCCGCGGTCGACGCGAAGGCCTCCGCAAAGGCCTCCGCAAAGGCCTCCGCAAAGGCCTCCATCGGGGGCGCACCGGCGAAGGCACCTGCACCCGCAAAGTCCGCGGCCGGCGGTGGCGGCAAGAGCGACGCCGGGAAGCCCGCCGGCGACACTCCGCTCGTTCCGAAGAAGGGCCCCATCGACCTCGCGCAGCACAAGTCGGAACGAGCGGAGTGTCGCCGGC
>JBIIYI010000444.1:0-2924 GCA_044346895.1 Phycisphaerales bacterium | reverse complement strand
CCCGACGGCGGCGCTCCTCGCCGTGGCCCGCGCCACCCCCGAGGCCGTCACCGCCGCATCGGGACCGTTCGGCGACCTCTGCGACGCCCTTCGCCCGGCTCCCGCCTCGGGCGCCACAGCTGCCACGACTTCCACGACTTCCACGACTTCCACGTCTGCCCCCGCGCTCGCCGCGCGTGCGCGCTGACCGACCGACCTCCACGAGCTCCACTCCGACGACGCGCTGGCTGCAGGCTCCTGCGGCAAGCGCTGCGTCGCTTTTCGGCTCGGTGCCATCCATCGCGACATCGCACGCGACCCGTTCCATACACTGAACGAATGCCGCTTCTCCCGTCTCTCTGCGCTGCCCTCCTCCTCGCGCCGGGCGCGCCTTCGCAGGACGCCGCTCGGAACACCGCGAACCCGCCGACGGCACCCGCACCCGCGCAGGGTGTCGACCGCAGCATCGACCCACGCATCGACCCACGCATCGACGCTTCGCGCGTGACGACGCTTCCCGCGCCCGCGATCGAGGGAAGCGTCGCACCGGTACGGACCGACGCCCCGCCAGCCGTCCTGCGGATCGCCGCCGATGCCGGCGACGTCGGCCTCGAGAAGGACGCCTTCGCGAAGGCCGAGCGCGCGATCTCGGCCGGGCTCGCGGCGCTCGCGCGCATGCAGACCTCGCGCGGGACGTGGTTCGAGAAGGAGGAAGTCGCGCCGACCGACATGGAGCCGCGCAAGCGCGCGTCGAGCGTCGCCGTGACCGCGATGGCGCTCAAGGCCTTCGCGCAGGCGCCGAGGCTTGGCGACGTGCAGACGGCCGAGCGGGCGCGACGCGCGGTCGACGCCGTGCTCGCGGATCCCGCGGCGCTCGCGCTCGTCCGCGACGGCGGCATCGGCAACTACGTGATGAGCGCGGTCGCGAGCGGACTTGCCGCGGTCGGCGATGCGGATGCGCGTTCGGCGTCGATGCGGGCGATTCGCTGGCTCTCCGAGGCGCAGTGGGATGAATCGGAAGGCGTCGCGAAGACCGCCGACTGGTACGGCGGCGCTGGCTACGGCAACGGGAAGCGCCCCGATCTCTCGAACACGCAGATGATGCTCGACGCGATGCACGACGCGGGCGTCTCGACGGACGATCCGGCGTACACGCGCGCGCTCGCGTTCCTCGAGCGGACGCAGAACCGCAAGGCGACCAATCCCGCCGGCTGGGCGCAGTCGGGTTCCGGCGACGGCGGCTTCGTCTATTCCGGCGCGAACGGCGGCGAGAGCTTCGCCTCCGACGCCGCGGGCGAGGGGCGCTACGGCGAGAAGCTCGCGGTGAAGAGCCTGCGCAGCTACGGATCGATGACCTACGCGGGCTTCAAGAGCCTGCTCTATGCGGGGCTTTCGAAGGACGATCCGCGCGTGAAGGACGCGCTCGGCTGGATCTCGCTCCACTTCACCTTCGATGAGAATCCGGGCCTCGGCCAGCAGGGCTACTACTACTACATCCACGCGATGTCGCGCGCGCTGCATGCGTCGCGGATCGACGCGCTGCGCGACGGATCGGGCCGCGAGCGCCGATGGCGCACGGAACTGATCGACGCGCTCGTCGCGCGCCAGCGCGAGGACGGCACCTGGCGGAACGACGTCGAGCGCTGGGAGGAGTCGAACGAGACGCTCGCGACGGTCTACTGCGTGCTCGCGCTCGAGGAGGCGATCAAGCCCCGGACGCCGGCGCCGGCGACGACGGAGTGAGCGTCGCCTCGTTCGTCGCGCGCGCTGGCGACGCGACCATGCGCAGGCTCCACGCCGCGAGCATCGACGCGGACGCAAGGATGAGCGCGCCGAGCGCCTGATGCACCGACGTCACCGCGACCTCATACGCCGGGATGCGCGCGTCGGTGCGGACGAGGACGACGACGAGCGCGCCGATCCCGAGCGCGAACTGCAGCGCGACGCCGTGAACGAGCGCCTTTCCGAAGAAGCGGATCGGGCGGATCGAACCCGCGCGGCTCGACGCGTGCGCGCCCGTGACCACCGCGAGGATGAGCACGGCGAAGGCGCCGAAGATGTGGCCCCAGATCGGCCATGCCGGGTGCACGGCCGGATTGCCGTCGGCCGGCGGGATCTGGAGATGGCGGTAGCTCGCCCCGAGGAAGAGCTGCACGAGGAGGAGCGCCACGAGCGCGACCGGCAGCGCGCGCAGGCGTCCCGCGTCGCGCAGCCCCTCGACCGGCTTCGCCTCCGCCCACGTGCGGCTCGCCATGCAGGCGATCACGCACGCCGTCGCGAACACGATCTGTCCGAACATGCCGTGCACGATCGCGAGGAGCGTGCTCGGCGAGAGTTCGGTTCCGCTCGTCGCGGTCGTCAGCGTGCCGGTGACGCGCAGCCCGCCGAAGAGGCCCTGCACGCACACCATCGCGAGGAACGCCACCGACAGCGCGCGCACGGGCGTGGACCGCCGCTCGTCGCGGAAGACGACGTTCACGAGGACGAGCGCCGTCGTCCCGACGAGCATGCCGAAGAGCCGGTGCGCGTGCTCGTAGTAGATGCCGCCCTTCATCTCGCTGATCGGATAGAGGAGCATGTTGTGGCCGAAGGAGTTCGGCCAGTCGGGTACGGCGAGTCCGCTCTCGAGCCCCGTGACGAGCCCGCCGGTGACGAGCAGGATGAAGACGGTGACCGCCGCGACGCGCGCGAAGAGGCTCGCGGGCGTGGGGAGTTGGACCGGCCGCGCGTTGCGCGCGAGGAATCCGCCGAACCACGCGAGGCCGGCGCTTGCGAGGAAGAGGCCGCCGACGTAGTAGGCGGGCGTCGAGCGCGACCCACCCTGCTCGTCGCGCAGGAACGCGCCGATCACGAGCAGGTTGGCGACGGCGCTCACGAGGCCGGTCGCGACGGGCGACGCTCCGGCGCGCCGCGCGATCGCGCCGAAAGCGACCGGGACCGCGAGC
>JBIIYI010000443.1:0-2928 GCA_044346895.1 Phycisphaerales bacterium | reverse complement strand
CACTCGCTCTTCGGGCGCGAGGCCGGCGCGTTGTCGTTGTTCGAGCCGAGCTTGACGCCCGATCCGGGAGGAGCGACCGCCTCCGCCGGCGGACGGACCTGATCGGCCTGGATCTCGACGCTGCTGCCGTCGCCGCAGGCGGTGAGGAAGGCGCAGGCGGCGATCGAGCCGCAGGCGAGCAGGTTCTTCATTCGGAAAGTCTTCATGGATGGTCCTTTCTTGCTTGGGTCCGGATGCGCATGCACCGGAATCGTGAGGGCGATGCATGTCCGTCTGCGCTTCGCCGTGGTCCGTGAGGTCAGTCTAGAGAATCCGCCGATTTCGGGTGGGAGGGACCCGGAGGCGTCCCAAACGATGGGCAGGTGATCGGGAGAATGGCGGCGTTCGCTTCAATGTCTCCGAAATTGCTCGCTCGTTCGCCGCTCTCTGCCTCGACCCGTCCGTGGCGGGCGACCGCGGTAGGGGCGCCGAGCGGCAGGGGCGCCCGGGTTCAGCGCGTCCGCCACTGGAGTTTCGCCGGAACCTGCCTCGGCGCAAGCCAGCGCCACTGCGTGTGATAGGTCTCGTCGTTGTCGGCGATGCCCACGTTGATGGGCAGCCCGTCCCAGCTCGACGCGCCGACCGGTCGCGCCGACGGCTCGAGCGCGATCGACAGGCGCCAGCCGCGATCCGTCCGCAGGAGCGTCGCGCGCGCCGCGCGAGCGGCCTCGAGCCTCTGCCCCGAGGCGTCGAGCGACTCGACGGTGGGCCCGCCGCTCTCCCGGTCGAACGACACGAGGTACTCGCGGGCCTCCTCGCGCTCGCCGAGCGTGATGCGCACGCCGTCCCCGAGGAGGTCATCGAGCCGCGCGCGCGCGGCGCCGGGCTTCGCATCGGGCGACAGGCTCTCGTCGTGGGTGTCGATGCGGATCTCGAGGCCGCTCTCCGCGTCCGGCGCGGCACCCGGCTTCTGCGCGAAGCGGATGAGCGACCGGCGCTCGGCGGTGTCGTACTCCGACCAGTTCCAGATCTCGGCGCCGAAGTCGGTCGCGGCCTCGAGGCTCGTTCCGACCTCGACCGAGCGCGCGATGGGAAGGCGCTGCCTCAGCACGATCGGGACGGTCCGCGACTTCGAATCGGTGAATCGCGCCACGACGTCGAAGGGCGCCGGCATCGGCGGCGCGACCTGCGCATCGCAGCGCACCGGAATCACGATCGTGCGCGTCTCGCCCGGGGCCAGCCGCATCGCATCCTTCGGAAGGTCGAGCGTGAACGGACTCGCGAGATCGGTGGTCGCGGGGTTGAAGAGGTCGATCGGCGTGCGGCTCGTCCAGACGCGCTCGATTTCGCCGAGGGCGTCGCGGTCGACGACCGCGAGCGGCGCCGGAGGTGCCGTCTCGTGCAGCGAGAACTCGACATCGCGGTCGATCGGATTGCGGAGGACGATCTCGATCGAGCCGTCGACCTTCCTGCCGAGCGGGTCCTGCACGGCGCCGCGCACGACGACGGCGTTCCTCGCGGTCTTCAGTCCGTAGGCCGCGTCCTGATCCGCCTTCACCACCCAGTCGACCGGAAGCGTCGTGCCCGCGATCTGGTGGTAGGGCTCGATCGATCCATCCTCGCCGATCACGAGGAACGTGACGTGGTGGAGGTGGCCGGCCAGCGGATGCTGGTCGTTCGCGCCGCCGCAGGTTCCGAGGAGAAGGTACGGAATGCCGTCGCGCGGCGGAAGCGCCGAGAGCGCGTGGTAGTGCCCGGCGATCACGTAGGCGACGCGATGCTTGACGAGCAGGGGTTGCACGCGCTCGTCCCAGCGCGTCGGCTTGTGATCCCAGAGCGGGCGATGGAAGAGGAGGACGATCGGCTTCCCGCGCTGCGCGAGCCTCGCGAGCGTGACGTCGAGCCACGCCAGCTGCTCGTCGGAGAAGCCGGGCTGGATGCGGCCGTCGCCGTCCTCGGTGTTGAGGATGACGAAGCTCGCGAGTTCGAGTTCGACCGCGTAGTAGAGCGGTCCGAAGAGCGCGCGGTACTCGTCGGCGAAGGAGCGGTCGCCGGCATCGCGCGCGCCGCTGACCACGTCGTGGTTTCCGGCGGTGGGGTAGAACGGCATGCGCAGGCGTCCGACGATGTCGAGGAACGTCCGCCGCTCGCCGAGCACGTGGTCGTGGTCGCGCGAGTAGCCCTGCACGAGGTCGCCGACGCAGAAGACCGCATCGGGCGCGGTGCGGTTGAAGTCGTCGACCGCCTCGCGCAGGTAGCGCAGGCCCCAGTCGCGGCCGGTGGTGCGGTCGGGGATGATCGCCACGATCTGCCGCTTCGCGCGCGGCTCCTGTCGGACGATCTGGCCGTCGACCGCCGCGCCGCTCGCGTCGCGCGTGAACTCGGGAGGCACGCCGGCGCCGCGTGCCGGCGCGGCGGAGGCTCCTGCGAGCGTGAGGATGGCGAGAGCGGCCGGAAGGGCGAGAAGTTTGCGCAAACCCTGCATTTCCGGAGGGTAGCCGAGGGCGTGGGCCCCCGCAGAGCCTGGAATTCGCGCAGGGCACGGCCCTCGGGACGCCGCGCAAACCCGCCAACGGGCCACCACGCGGACGTGTTTGGAAAAATGTGTGGTGGCCGGAGGTCGATTGCCGAACAACACGCCTGTCAGGGGAGTTGTCCTCCTGAACGCCTGCGAGGAACCGGATTCCGGCCCTTCGGTGGCGCGCGGCGCAGGCCGCACCGAACCAGTCATCTTTCTCCCCTCCGCCCCGTCCGCTCAGAAATGATCGAACGGGGTTTTTCCCTTTTGCGCGGTCGCCGCTGCGGCGGCGACCTTTGGCGTGCAGTGGCGTGGCGGCTCATGTCACGTCATGTCGCGTCACGTCACGTCACGTCACGCCACGTCACGCCACGTCACGCCACGTCACGTCACGCCACGTCACGCCACGTCACGCCACGTCACGCCACGCC
>JBIIYI010000062.1:0-10373 GCA_044346895.1 Phycisphaerales bacterium | reverse complement strand
GTACAGGAGGCCCATCTCGTACTTGTGGAGCATGCCCTCGACGGGGCTGTAGTCCATCTGGAAGCCGGGGTCCTCCGAGCCCGCGAGGTCCATCGTCTCGGCAGGGTCGGCCTTCACGATGCGGCGGATCGGCGCGCTCTGCTTCGCGAGATCGAAGTAGTGGCGCGTGACCTTCACCGGCATGCGCTTCTCGAGGTCGCGCTCGGTGCCCTTCAGGACGCGCAGCTGCACGAGTTCGTTCGAGGTGTAGAGGCCGAGCATGTCCTCCGGAACGCGCTCCTCGAGGAACGGCGCGAGGCCGTTGATGATGTTGCGCTCGTGCCGGGTGTCTTCGACGGTGGCGAGGAACGCCTGCTCGCGCTCCGTGGGGGCATACTCGTAGGACATGGTTGGATCCTTAGATGGACGCGCCCGACCGAGGCGCGAACGGCTTCACTCTCCGGGGGCGGAGAGGGACAGGTCGAACATACCACCGTATTTCGGCTGAAGACGGATTCAGAACGGCGACATTTCGGGCGTGGTCCGAGAAGTGCGCCGCGTCCGGATCGCGATGGCGCTACTGGCGGCGCCTGCGCTCCTGACGGATCGCGATCGGCACGTAGCCCGCTTCAAGCCCCGCGGGCGGCGTGACGAGAAGCGCAGCATCGAGCGACGCGAGGGAGCCCGTCGTCGGCGGCGCGATGTACTCGCGCTCCTTCGTCCACGCGCGATGGATCAGTTCGACGCGGCGCTGCGCCTCCTCGCGCTCGGCATCGGTGAGGCCGGCGTTGAGCATCGCGGGTTGGTCGGCGAAGCGGTACCACGCGTAGGTCACGGTGCTGCCGTCGCCGAGCGTCGTTTCGAAGGGGCCCGCGGCGGGGCCGGGCTTCCTGAACGGGCTGTCCGCCTCTTCGGGCGTGACGTACGCGCCTTCGCCCTTCTCGCGCGGCGTGTTGAAGCGGAGCTTCGCGAGGCCGGTCTCACTTGGAACTTCCTTTGCGTCGACTGCGGTCCAAAGCGGCTTCTTCCCCTCACGTGGCGTGAGACGGAAGTACTCGGGCAGGCGCACGCGCGGGCCGCGACCTTCGGCGGCTTCGTCGACGGGCTTCACGAACGCGGCGTTCCACTCGTATCCGTACGAGTACTCGTCGTGCGCGACGGGCGTGCCGAACGCGCGCCAGTCGATGTCGCGGCGCTCGTCCTTGTCGGTCTTCTCGCCGAAGATGCGCCACGTCGATCCGCCACCGCTCTTGAAGCGCTGGACGTGCGCCGCCGCCGGATCGAGCGCGCCGCTCGCGGGGCTTCCACCAGCGAACCACGCACGCACAGCGTCGGGAAGCGCGGCGCGCGTGTAGCTCGTCAGGCGATGCAACACCACGGTGCGGCCGGAAGCGTTGACGGGAAACGACGTCGGCGCGACGCGCGCGTAGGTCGTGCCGTCGGCGGTCTCCGCAGCGATCGACGCAGGGACCCACTGCGTTTCCATCTGGAACGCCTTGTTCGGATCGCTCGCGCGCGTGTCGAGCAGTTTGCCCGCGAGTTCGGGGCGCGTGAGGACGTTCTCTGCCCAGAAGTGCGGCGTGAAGAACGCGACGGGGCCCTTGAAATTCGCGGTGTTCAGGAAGAGCGTCCAGCAGTTGTCGCCGGTCGCGGCCTGCGCCTGGCCGTCGATCTCGCGCGCGGGCTTCGCTTCGACGAGCGGCAGCGGCACGTAGCCGTAACCGAAGAGTTCGCCGCACGTACCCTGCGCGAGGTTCAGGCCGTCGGGCGGCCACACGACCCACGGCGAGAGCTGCGCGACGGCGTACTTCCCGAGCGGCTTCTTCCAATCGCGGCCCTTACCGGCGCCAGGGCCGTTCGCCCACGCGGCGAAATCGGGCGCGACGCCGCCCATGATGAACTTCGGCGTCTTCGTCGCGAAGCGCGTGTCGCGCCACCAGCCGAGTCCGCCTTCGATGTCGGAGTACATGCTGCCGGGCTTGTCGTTCGGATCGTGCTTGCCGTCGGCGCCGCGCGCGTACTGCGCGAACATCCACGTGCCGAAGAGGCCGGTCTGGAAGTTCGAGCCCGGGTAGCGCTCGACGACGGGCCACGCGGCGGCGTAGAGCGAGAAGCCCGCGTTGAACTCCTCCGGCACGCGCTCGACGGGCACGAGCATGTAGCCCGACATCTCGCCTTTTTCAGGCACTGGGGCCGGCTTCGGCGGCAGCGTCGGCACGAAGGCGGGCGCGTCGTCGACCGCGAGCGCGCGCATCGCCTTCCCAAGCGCGTCGCCGACGAGGAAGTACGTCTCGCCGTTGCCGAACTCGTGGTGGCCGTGGCCGGGATTCGGCGAGTCTTCAGGCGCGCGCACGAACGCCGCGGTCGGCGCGAAGAGTGCGAGCGGCTTCGCGCGGTCTGCGTCGCCCTTCACTTCGACGCGCGCGGCGGCGGCGGCTTGCGCCTTGCGCAGATCGTTCCACTCGCCCGGCGCCTCGACCCACGCGCCGGTGATCTCGCCGATCACGACGGGAAGCTCGGGCGACGCGAACTCGCGCCGGATGTCCTGCACGAGGTGGACGAGGTTCTGTTCATACTGCGGAACCGCGGTCTTCGGATCGCAGCCGTCGTTCCAACCGTGGTACCAGACGAAGCCCGCGAGTTCGGGCGTGCGTCCGGCGAGCGCGGGGATCTCATCGTCGGCACGATCGAGCGCGGCGCGCACGTCCTCGACCATGCGGCGGTAGTAGGGGCCGACTTCACCACCCGACGATGGCGGACGGAAGTCCTTGTAGAGACTCTTCCCGCCCCACGCGGTCTTGACGAGCAGCACGGGTTCCTGAATCGCGTCGCCGAGCACGTGGCCGAACTGGAGTTCGGGACCGAAGTGATGCTGGTCGAGATACGGCGTGAAGCCGAGCGCGAGCGGGCCGGACTTCGCGGTTTCATCGTGTTCGCGCTTGTAGCGGACGAAGACGTCGTCGCGCGATGTCCACGAGCCATCGGCGTTGCGGAGATGCGCGACGAGCGGCGCGGTCCTGGGGTCCTTCGCCACCGCGAGCAGCGTGCCGCGGCCGTCGTTGTAGTCCTTGCCGTCGAGGTCGACGACGCCGTGGCCCTGCATGTTCGACTGACCGGCGAGGATGAAGACCTTGTAGGTCGGGCGCGGATCCTCGAGGTCGGTGACGACGGGCCGCGCATTCGCGCGTTCGATCGCGTGGCTCGGTTCCAGCGCGCTCGCCGCGGCGGGCGCGATCGAGACGGCGAGGAGGAAGCACGCGGGGTGGAGCGTCGGATGCATGCGCGGATGCTACCGATCGCAGGGAGCGCCGACGTCGACCGGCTCGAGGCGAGGAGCGATGGTCGGCTCTCGGGGCGGTGGGGATGCGACCCGGGGGTCGAGCCGTGGATCGGCTCGTGTTCGAGCATGAACTCCTTTGGCATCGCTCTCGGCTGGTGATGCCGCCTACCATCCGCGCCCCATTGAGGAGTTCGCAACGGGGAGTTCGCAACGGGGAGTTCGCAACGGGGAGTTTGCAACGGGGAGTTCGGGAAGACGAGTTCGCAACGGGGATTTCGCAAGGAGGAGTTTGAGGAATGAACAATCGGGAGATCGAGGCGGTTGGGGCGATCTGCGTGCTGGCAGCGCTTGCGGACGGAGCGATGAGCGAGCGCGAACGCGAGCACGTGCGCGCGGCGTTCGAGGGCGCGGGTGACGGCGCTGGCGACGGATCGCGTGACGGCGTGGACGGCGGCGGCGAGGCCCGCGCGCTCGCGGCCGCCTATCGGCGCGCGATGCTGAAGCAGACCGACGCCGCGCAGGAGGCTCGTGAGCTCTCGAGTCCCGAGATCCGGCAGTACGCGTTCGAGATGGCGGTCGCGGTGTGCGACGCCGATGGGCGCTGCAGCGATGCGGAGCGGCGGTTCCTCGAGACGCTGCGCGCGGCGCTCGCGCTCGATGCGGCCGCGTCGTCGGCGGTCGTCGACGAGGCGGACCGTCTGGCCGACTTCGAGTTGGCGGCGCCGTCGGCGGCGGCCGCGGTCACGGCGACGCAGACCGTGGATGCAGGTGCCGCAGGGGCCGCAGGGGCCGCAGTGGCCGCGGAGACCGCAGGTGCCGCATCGGGCGCCATGGCGGCCGCCTCGGTTTCGACGGGCGCGACGCGCGATCCGTCCGCCGAGGTCGACGCGAGCATACTCAAGTACGCGATCCTCAACGGCGCGCTCGAACTGCTGCCGCAGGGTCTTGCGACGATGGCGATCGTGCCGCTCCAGATGAAGATGGTCTACGCGGTCGGCAGGTCCTACGGCGTCTCGCTCGATCGCGGGCACATCAAGGAGTTCATCGCGACGATCGGCGTCGGCATGACGTCGCAGGTCGTGGAGAACTTCGCGCGCGATCTCCTCGGCGGGCTCGCGAAGAAGTTCCTCGGGAAGACCGCGGGAAAGATGGTGAAGACCGCCACCGGCGCCGCCATGAGCTTCGCGACGACGTACGCGCTCGGACAGGTGGCGAAGCAGTACTACGCAGGCGGGCGCAGGCTTTCGTCGGTCGACCTGCGCGCCCTCTTCGGCCGGGAGGTCGAGCGCGCGAAGGCGCTCTACGCGCAGCATCGGCCGGAGATCGAGCAGTCCGCGAAGACGCTCGACGCGAAGCAGGTGCTGTCGATGGTGCGCGGGGGGTAGGTCAAGCCCGGTCGAGCCCTATCGATCCCTGTGATGGCGGAATCCGTGCGGAAGCGTCACCGGCGTCGTGTGCGATGCGCGATGCCGCCGATGGCGAGCACCGTACATGCGCCAGGCGCCGGCAAGCAGGGGTCGCCGCCGTTTCCTTCGAGCCCGTGGAAAGTGATCGAGCCGGTCCAGACGCCGGATCCGGTCGTGTTGTTGTTGCCGATGGAGACCCTGGTCCAACCCAACGTCGGGTCGAAACCCACATCGATAGGCTCATCGAGCGTGACGGTCTCGTGCATGGATGTGCCGATGGCGCTCGAGCCGCCGGTGGACCATAGGTATCTCTGTGCCGCGTTCAGGTCGTTGTACTGGCCAATCTGCAGGAACCCGCAAGACCAGTGATCACAAGCGCTGATGTAGACGCTGAGTTCATGACAGAGGACCTCGCCGGTCGAGCCCGTGAGAGTCACGCAGGCGGTTACGCCGGTGAGCGTCCCGTAGAGACGGCCATCTCCCAGGATGGAACCCGCGTCCACGTATGCGAGGCCATCGAGGCTTAGATTCGTGAAGCTCACCGTGACATCGGCCTTCGCGCTTCCCGGGTTCGTCGTGGCGAGGACTCCGCAGCAGAGAGCCGTTGGGAGCGTGGAGGTGAGGGAGGTTCGGACTGCACGAGGGACGAGTGTGGCGGACATGACGAGCCTTTGCGACGAGGGAGATGGCAATGGATGGACTGTCACGGAGCGGGGTGACAGTCGACGATCGGTCAAGGTGATGGACGGGTAGTCCGTGTCTCGCGGATGCCAGGGAAGCGCGTGATCGAGACTGAAGCGGATGAGCGCGATGGGTTCAGGGGAGCGTCGGTCTCGCGGAGGAGGAGGGCTCGCTGATCGCGTTCGTCGACGATCGAGCGCAACGCATGCGTCGGAGGATGTCGGGAGAGGCTGAGCCGATGCATCGTCTCGGCAAGGCCATTCTGTCAAGAGTCACGGCGGAATCCAATGGGTTTCTGTGCGAAGACGTGCTTTCGTCCGATCCAGTCGGGTTCCAGCGCACGGCGAACCTCGACGGGTTCGGCCACGCCGATCGGTGCGCGGATGGAGGTCGTCGCGCGAAAGGGAGATCGAGCGCTTCCGAGGAGAAGGTTCTCGGAGCGTGGGGTGGGACTTGTACGATGGACCGATGCAGCCCGATCAGCCCGATCCGAACGGCATCCGTGCGGCGGAATCCGACATCGCGCGCCTCCAGCGGAAGATCCTCGCCTTCGCCGACGAGCGCGACTGGCGGCAGTTCCACGATCCGAAGAACCTGTCGATGGCGGTCGCGGTCGAGGCGGGCGAGCTGATGGACCACTTCCGCTGGGTGCGGAGCGAGCAGTCGCGCTCGGTGCTCGACGACGCGCGCACGCGTGCGGAGGTCGAGGAGGAGGTCGCCGACGTGGCGATCCTGCTCCTCGAGTTCGCGGCCGTGTGCGGGATCGACATCGTCGCAGCCGTCGAGCGGAAGCTCGCGCGCAACGCCGAGCGCTACCCGGTCGAACTGTCGCGTGGCCGCGCCGAGAAGCACGATCGGCTGCGCGGGTAGCGCGCGACCTTTCCGCCGCATGGATGGACGGACGGACTACACCGACTGCCGCCCGCCGAACGATCTCGTGGGGTCGAGCCGCGACTTGATGGCCTCGAGGCGCTCCAGGTTCGCGCCCCAGTAGGCGCGGCGCCAGTCGACGAGACCGGCATCCGCGTAGTTCAGGTAGCTCCCGCCGCCGAGGGTCGGCCGCACGGCGTCCGAGACCGTGCGCACCCACGCGCCGTTCGCGGCGTTGGCGTCGGCGGTGTCGGTGGTCCATTCCGCGGCGAACTCCGCGAGGAAGCGCGCGTCGCGATGGGCGAAGGCGGTCGCCTCACGCGGCACCTTGGCGACGGCCCCTCCGAGGCCGTTGCAGATCATCATCGTGGTTCCATCGCCGAACCGGCGGCCGCCCGCACGGCGCTCCTCCATCGCCGCGGCGATCCTCGCGGCGGTGGGCGCATCGACCTCGGCGCGTGCGAACGCCGATGCGTTCGCCGAGCGCGGTCCCGTGAGGCGCAGTTCGGGTTTCGCCGCCGGAGGTCCGGAGGTCCGCGATTTCGCGCGTGTCGGTTCGGCGCCGAGCGCTTCGGAGAGCGATGCGGCGCAGCGCTCGGCCTCGTCCGCACTGCGATCGCTGCGCACGATCGTCCGGATGTCTGAGGAGGTCGTCGTGCCGCTCGTCGCCCAGACGAGGCTCGAGGAGGTCCCCGGCGGAAGCGTGTCGATCCACGCCGACCAGATTCGGAGCACCCGCGGCGCATCCGTCCACGTCCAGTGCTGCGTCACGCCGTGCACCGCACGCCATGAGCGCGTGCGCAGCACCATTTCCGTCACGATTCCGAACGATCCGCCGCCCCCGCGGATCGCCCAGAAGAGGTCGGGATTCCGCGACGCATCGGTCTCGACGACCGACCCGTCCGCGAGCACGACCCGTGCCGAGGCGAGCGCGTCGATCGTGAGACCGTGTTCACGCGACATGAGCCCGAAACCCCCTCCGAGCAGGAGCCCCGAGATGCCGACGGAATCGCAGGTCCCGAGCGTGCATGTGCATCGGCCAAGCCGGTGGTAGAGCTCCGCGGCGACCGGACCGAGCATCGCGCCGCCACCGATCCTCGCGGTGGCCGCCATCGGGCCCGGCGCGACCGCGTCGAGCGCCGACATGTCGATGACCACGCCGTCGCAGAGCGAGTCGCCGATGAAGCTGTGTCCGCCCGAACGCACGCGCAGCGCGTAGTTCTCCCGTCGGCACCACTGGACGATGCGGCACACGTCCTCCTCGGACCGCGGGTGGGCGATCGCGGCCGGGCGCGCGATCCAGCAGCCGTTCCAACTGAGGCGCAGCGCGTCGTATGCGCGCACTCCGGGTGCGGAGGCCTCGGCGGTCGAGACGGGGCAGCGCGCATGGCGTGCGAGCGACGCCGCCGGCGGCTCGGTGGCCGATCTCCGGACCGTTGCAGCGGAAGCGCCGCCCACGATCGACCCCCAGCCCGGGGCTGTGGCGGCGGCGAGTGCGAATTTGAGCGCTTCGCGTCGGTGCATCGGTGAGGACACCCTGTCGACTTCTCGCGAGTGTCGCAGATCGCGCGAGCGCCGGGTCGGTGCCGGGAGGCGGACGGGTGCGTCGAAGGCGATCGCGGGCGGGTCGTTCCGCAAGTCCAGCCCTGCAAACTCCTGCGAGATATGCCCTTGTGCCCGGCCGCTCGGGCGGGGCTGGACTCGCCGTTCGATGCCGGGCACCGTTCGGAGTCCGTCCGGCGAGGTGCAGCCATCCGCTACCATCGCCGCCCCTTCGAGCCGAGCGGGCCGCCTTCGGTGCCCGCACGGATGTCCGAAGGGCACGCACCCGAGGTCCAACCGAGCTTCCACGATGGCCATTCCCACCGACGCAGCAGTCCTGAAGAACCAGACCGTCCTTCCTCGCAACACGAACCAGGCCCTCGGCATCGGGCAGTTCGCGATCGAGTTCATGTCGGGGAAGATCGGCTCGCCCGACGCGTCGGTGCTCGAGCGCACCACGATGTTCCACACCGACTCGGTGCTCTGCGGCATCAGCGCGGTCGCGCTCAACACGAACGCGCCCATCATCCTCCGCGCCGAGGCGGCGGAGTATCCGAACGCGAAGGGCGTGCCCGTGTTCGGTTCGACCGCAAGGGTTGCTGCCGAGAAGGCGATCGTCGCCAACTCGAACGCGGTGCGCGAGTGGGACTCGAACGGCACGAACTTCGGCTTCAACCCGCAGCTCGGCCACACCGCGGGCGAGTTCGGCCACAACGACTTCTACCCGGTCGCCGTTGCGGCCGCGCAGCAGCAGGGGCGTGACGGCGCGTACGCGCTGCGCGGCATGATCTGCATCGACGAGATCCGCGGACGCCTCGCCGAAGTCTTCTCGCTCAAGACCTACAAGATCGATCACGTCGTCCACGGCGCGATCGCGAGCGCCGCGACCTACGGCGCGATGATGGGCGCGACCGCCGAGCAGATCGAGAGCGCGATCGGCATGACCGTCGCCCACTACATCCCGTGGCGTGCGATTCGCGCGGGCAAGCAACTGAGCGACTCGAAGGGCGCTTCGGCCGCGATTTCGACGGAAGTGGCCGTTCTTTCGATGATGCGTTCGATGCGCGGATTCCTCGGGCCGCGCGACATCTTCCGCAATCCGGAGAGCATGTTCCGCCAGTTCGAGAAGACGAACGGCGACAGCCCGTTCGACCTCGTGCTGTCGCACTCGGGCAGCGATTTCGCGGTCATGGGCATGCACTTCAAGCTCGGCCTCTACGAGCACCAGTCGGCGGGCGCGCTGCAGGGCGTCCTCACGCTGATCCGTGAGAACCCGCAGATTCTCGAGAAGCCGGACGCGATCAAGTCGATCAACATCGTCGCGTACGAGCCCGCGTTCGGCATCATCGGCGACCCCGCGAAGCGCGACCCGAAGACGCGCCAGTCGGCCGACCACTCGATGGTCTACATCGTCGGCACGCTGCTTCGCAAGGCCATCGAAATGGCGGAGTCGACCAAGTCGACGAAGCTCGGCCACTGCGACAACTGCTACTGGAAGAACCTGATGCTCGTGCCGCACGACTACGCGCCCGATGCGATCTACAACAAGAAGACGCGCGCGCTGATGGAGAAGTTCTCCTTCACGCACGGTGGCCCCGAGTACGACCGCCGCTACCCGGACGGCATCCCGACGTCGCTCGTGATCGAGATGGCCGACGGCAGGAAGTACGACTCTGGCCTCGTGATGTACCCCGCAGGTCACGCGCGCAATACGACTGCCGACCTCAAGGGCATCCTTGCGAAGAAGGCTGAAAATCTTGGCAAACTCGCGTCGGACAACGCGCAGCCGATCATCGATCGCTTCAACAGGATCGCGTCGCTGTCGGCTGCGGAACTCGCGTCGCTCTACGACTTCCAGATCGCGAATCGCGGGAAGTACGAGTGATGGCGCGTTCACGCGACGCGGGCAGCGGGCCTGCGCCTTCGGGCGAACGGCAGGAAGAACACGATGGTCACGACATCTGGATCTGCGACTTCGCCGATGCGGACGACCGCACGGATTTCGCGCGCCTGATGGCGGAGTTCGCGGCCGAGCCGGTATCGGCGAGTCCGCAGCTCGGCGTCGCGCACTTCGAGCGGGTCGCGGCCGATCTGTCGCGGCGCGCGGGGACGCTTGTCCTCCTTGCCGCACGGGCCGAGAGCGAGTCGACCGAAGGCGTGCTCATCGCATTCGAGGGCTACTCGTCGTTCGCGCGGGCGCCGCTCTTCAACATCCACGACGTGCACGTCACGCCGGCGGCGCGGGGCACGGGGCTCGGATCGGCGCTCGTCGAGACGCTGCGCGAACTCGGCCGCGAGCACGGGCACGCGAAGCTGACGCTCGAGGTGAGCGCGACCAACGCGGGCGCGATCAGGCTGTATCGGAGGCTTGGCTTTGCGGGGCTCGAGAACCTGCCCGTGGAGGCCCCGGCGGGGGTGACCTACTTCGCGAGCCGCAAGCTCTGACCGGTGCACGGCACGTGCCACCCTGTGCCAGGCACTGCATGGCATATGCCGTGCACCGTCCCGATCCGCCGCGAAGCCGCGGTTCCGCCGTGCGCCGGACGAATCCGAGCCGTGCACGGCACGTGCCACCCTGTGCCAGGCACTGCATGGCATGTGCCGTGCACGTTCTT
>JBIIYI010000442.1:0-2932 GCA_044346895.1 Phycisphaerales bacterium | reverse complement strand
CCCGGTCCGCGATTCGGTCGAAGGCCCGAGCCTCGAATCCCGCCTCGAATCCCGCCTCGAATCCGCTCCCGAGGCCGCCTTCCAATCCGCCTTCCAATCCGCCTTTGAATCCACGCGCGGCCGCGCGACGCCGCGATGCGTTCGGGGCGCTGCTCGATGAGCGCCTCTTCGCCGCCCTCGCCGAGCCGACGCGGCTGCGGCTCGTCGCCTGCATCGCGCGCTGCCGTCGCGCATGCGCCGTGGGCGAGATCGCCGGCTGCTGCGGCGTCGACCTCTCGGTGGTCTCGCGGCATCTGAAGGCGCTTGAAGCCGCCGGCGTCCTCGCCGCCGAGCGCGAGGGACGCTCCGTGCGCTACGGCCTGCGCGCGTCGGATCTCGCGTCGCGCCTGCGGGCGCTCGCCGATCTCCTCGAGCAGCATGCGCCGGGCGAAGGCTGCTGCGGGGAAGGAGGATGCCGCGATGGATGCTGCTGAGCGCCGCGTCCGGGTCCTCTTCCTCTGCACGGGAAACGCCTGCCGAAGCCAGATGGCGGAAGGCTGGGCCCGTGCGCTGCATGCCGAGCGGATCGACGCGCACAGCGCGGGAACCGATCCGCATGGCCTCAATCCGCTCGCGGTGCGCGCGATGGCGGAATGCGGCGTCGACATCTCGTCGCACCATTCGAAGCGGCCCGAGCGGATCGTGATCGACGGCGCTCCAGCCCGTTTCGATCTCGTCGTCACGGTCTGCGGAAACGCCGATGAACGCTGCCCGATCTTCCCGGGGGCGCGCGTGGTGCACCGCGGCTTCGACGATCCGCCCCGGCTCGCGCGCGACGCGGGCGCGACGAACGACGACGAGGCGCTCCCCCACTACCGCCGCGTGCGCGACGAGATCCGGGCGTTCATCGAGACGCTCGACGCACTCGTCGCCTCCCGAACCGACGGAGGCAGCCGATCATGACCCACCACGCACCCTGCCCCGCGCCGAAGCGGCTGTCCTTCCTCGACCGCGGCCTCACGCTCTGGATCTTCCTCGCCATGGGCCTCGGCATCGCGCTCGGAAGGCTCGCGCCGGGGATCCGCGACGCGATCGATGCGGCGACGATCGGCACCACCAACGTTCCGATCGCGATCGGCCTTGTCCTCATGATGTACCCGCCGCTGGCGAAGGTGCGCTACGAGGAACTTCCGCGGGTCTTCCGCGACAGGCGCCTGCTCGCGCTCTCGCTCGTCCAGAACTGGCTCATCGGACCGGCGCTCATGTTCGCGCTCGCGGTGCTCTTCCTGCGCGATCAGCCCGAGTTCATGATGGGACTGATCCTCGTCGGCCTCGCGCGGTGCATCGCGATGGTGCTCGTGTGGAACGACCTCGCCGGAGGAAGCCGCGAGTACGCCGCCGGACTCGTCGCCTTCAACAGCGTCTTCCAGGTGCTCTTCTTCGGCGCGTACGCATGGATCTTCATGACGGCGCTGCCGCCGCTCCTCGGGCTCGAGGGCGTGGTCGTCCCGGTCGGAATCGGAGACATCTTCCTGAGCGTGCTCGTCTACCTCGGCATTCCCTTCGCGGCCGGCTTCCTCACGCGGGCGGGGCTCCGGCGCCTGAAGGGCGACGCGTGGTACGAGGGGCGGTTCCTCCCGAAGATCGGACCGGTGACGCTGATCGCGCTCCTCGCGACGATCGTCGCGATGTTCAGCCTGAAGGGCGACGCGATCCTCGCGGCGCCGCTCGACCTCGTGCGCATCGCGATCCCGCTCGTCCTCTACTTCGCGATCATGTTCTTCGCGTCGTTCTTCCTCGCGCGGAAGGCCGGAGCCGACGACGAGCGCGCCGTCACGCTCGCCTTCACCGCCAGTGGCAACAACTTCGAGCTCGCGATCGCCGTCGCGATCGCGGTCTTCGGGATCGGCTCAGGTCAGGCGCTGGCGGCCGTGGTCGGGCCGCTGGTCGAGGTGCCGGCGCTGGTGCTGCTCGTCGGCGTCGCGCGGCGGCTGACGAAGTGACGCCGCCTGCCCGACGCCGCCTACGCGAGGGGGCCTACACCGAGGGGGCCTACGCCGAGGGGGCCTACGCCGAGCGTGCCTAGGCCGAGGGGGCCTAGGGCGACCGTTCCGCATCCCACAGCTCCCCCGCCGACGGTGCCTGGCACCAACCAGGGATCAACCTGGTCGCAACCCGGCACCATCCGGGCCCCGACCGGAGATCGACTCGACGTGCACGGCACCGACCAGGTTGGTGCCTGGCACCAACCTGGCACCGGGTGGACTCGGGCCGGAATCACGACCCGCGCTGCTTCGACGCCCGCTCGACCTGCTCGAGGTACTGCTGGATGTTCTCGCGCGGCTTGATCTGCTGCGCGCTCCGCAGAAGCGGCAGCGCCTCGCTGTAGCGCTGCTGACCGACGAGCAGCTGCGCATGGCGCACCTTGGCATCCGCCTCGGTCTTCTCGATCTTCGCGGCCCGCTCGTAGAGGAAGATCGCCTTCTCGATCTCGCCCTTGCGGCCGTGGTACTGGCCGAGCAGGATCAGCGCCTCGCCATCGAGCGGGTCGATCCCGACGATCTCCTCGAGGATCCGCGCCTCCTCGTCGCCGGCGCCCTTCGCGACCGCCATGCGCGCCTTCATCTTGAGGATGTCCTTCCGCTCGGCGTCGGCGAGTTCGCCGCCGAAGGTCTTCTCGACGGTGCCCAGCAGCCGCTCCGCCTCGATCGAGGCGCCGCGGCCGACCATCACCTTCGCGGCGCGGATCGGCCGCTCGGCGGCCCCGCGCGGCGTCTTCGCGAGCGCACGCTCGTAGCACGACACGGCGTTGTCGTAGAGCGCCTCGTTGATGTAGATGTCGCCGAGCATGTTCAGGCTGTCGACGGTGGTCTTCCCGAGCCGATCGACCACCTCGTAGTTCTGCGCGGCCTTCATGGCCTGTCCGAGGCCGACGTAGGCGTTCGCCTGCAGC
>JBIIYI010000441.1:0-2937 GCA_044346895.1 Phycisphaerales bacterium | reverse complement strand
GGATCGTGCGCGCGCTGCTCGAGGTGGGCCGTCGCGGGATCGAGGTCAAGCGCTTCAAGGGTCTCGGCGAGATGGAGGCCGAGCAGCTCTGGGAGACCACGATGGACCAGTCGCGCCGCACGCTCGTGCGCGTGACGATCGAAAGCGCGAGCGAGGCCGACACGCTGTTCACGCTGCTCATGGGCGAGGACGTCGAGCGACGCCGCGCCTACATCGAGAAGCACGCGCTCGAGGTGAAGAACCTCGACATCTGAATGCCTCGACATCTGAATGCCTCGACATCTGAACGCGGCGACATCTGAACGCGGCACGCCGGGCGACGCGCGCGACTCGTTCGCGGGGCGCGATCCGCGACCGCGCGCCTCGGCGACCCTGTCCATCCGGTGCTTCGACGCAGACGGATGTCAGTGCAGGCGGATGTCAACGCAGATCCGGCGGATGCCAACGCAGACGGGCATGCCCGACGGCCCGCGCGTCTGCGCATGCGGCCCGGCTCACTTCCTCGCGAGACACTCGTCGACCGCCGCGCGGATCGCGGCCTCGTCGCTCGGATGGAGGCCGGCCTTGAAGACCTTGCCATCGCGGTCGAGGACGGCCACGAACGGAATGCCGCGAATGCCGAAGTCGGGGTTGAACACGTCCTCCGCGGTCATCGCGACGGTCCACGTCACGCCCATGTCCTTCATGAACTCGAGCGTCTCCGCGCGCTCCTTCGCGACGTCGCCCTTGCACTCGACGCGCTCGCGCTTCTGGTGGGCGACCATGCCCTGCACGCTCGTGACGCCGACGATCTCGACATCCGCCTCGGGGTAGTGCTTGCGCATCTCGGCCACCTGCGGGAAGCTTCCGACGCACGGGCCGCACCAGGTGGCCCAGAAGTCGAGGACGACGACCTTGCCCTTCAGGTCGGCGATCGCCTTCCACGGCGCGGAGCCGTCGGTGCGCGCGACCCACTCGCAGGTGAGCGGCGGGCACGGGAAACCGATCAGTTCGCCGCGGCCGGCGGCGCCGTTGAGCGTCTTCGCCGCGCGCTCGAGCATCTTCTTCTCGCGGCCTTCGGCCTTCGCCGCCCGCGCCTCGATGGCCGCAAGCACCTGCCTGCGGATCGCGTCCGACTTCTCCTTCGGGAGCGCGGCGGCGCACAGCTTGAGGTAGCCGCCCGACGCCGCCATCAGCTGCATCGGCGCATCCGCGTCGAACCTCGCCGCGATCGCCTCGAGTGCGGCGGCGTGCGGCTTGATCGCCTCGGCCGGCGCGTCGCCCGCGAGGTCGAGCACCATCGCGCCTTCCTCGGTGGCGACCGCCTCCGCGAACGCGGGGTGCGCCATCACCGCCACGATGGCGTCGGCGCCGCCGGCGTCCATCGACAGCATCCGCGCGCGCACCGCGCTGCGGAAGCCGGCAACGGTCGGAGCCTTCGCGCGTTCCTCGAGCGACGCGACGACGACCTCGCGCGCCTTGCGCGACATGCCGACGAGCGGCTCGAGCACGGACATCTGGTCGTCGCCGAGCGTGGCGAAGTCGATTCCGAGGGCCTCGATCGCCTGGTCCGCCGCCGCGCCGATCTCCTCCTGGATACGCGCCATCTCCTCGGGGCTCGGGTTGCCGAGGCTGCCGTACTTCTTCTCGAGATCGGCGTAGAACGCCGCCACGGCGGACTGGATCTGCTCGACCGAAGGCTGGGGCTTCGTCGGTTGGACCTGCGTCGACTGGGAGCCCGCCTCGGCAGCCGCCTGTGCGGAAGCCTGTGCCGCAAGTGCGCCCGCCGGGCTGCCCGGCTTCGGATCGTCGATGAGGGCGAGCGTCGTGACGAGCGGGAGGATGGCGAGTGCGAACATGGCGACTCCGGATGGTGTTCGAGGGAAATGCACGAGGCGAGTGCCCGACGGAACCGCCCGCGGGACGTGCCGCCCGGCCGTTGGCCAGACGCGTGCCGGACGCGCAGCGTAGCGATGCCGCATCGACTCGATCGAGAGGCGAACGCCTGAGCCGGCTACTTTGAAGCGCCGCCGTCGGACGGCGTGGCGTCAGTCGGCGTGGCGGGCGTGGCTGCCGTGGCCGACGTGGCCGCTTCCAACTCGGCCCGGCGGGCGGCCGCGATGCCGGACCAGCACTTCTCCGCCTCGATCATCATGCGCGAGAGCGCCTCGCGCTCGACGCGACGTCGGCACTGGTCGACCGCGTCCTCGGATGTCCACGAGTTCGCGGCCTGATCGTCGCGCGCCGACGCCTCGGCGGTTCCATGGATGTAACCCGTCCGGACGTCGATGAACGCCATGCTGGCGGTGGTGTTGACGACGGCGGTCTTCGTCGGCGCGAGGCCGAGGGTCACGAGTCCGAGCGCACCGGGCGAGAAGTCGTCGACGCGGAAGGTGGTGTCGATCGTGTAGAGGGCGAGGATGTCCGCGTGGAGGCTTGCCGCACCCTCCCGGAGCGCGAGCATTCCCGAGGAGGGAGCGCGCTCGCCGGACGCATCGCTCGGCTGTGGCACGAGCAAGGCCGTGAGGCGGGTGACCGCGCGGACCTGAGGCCAGAGCGCGATCCGCTGCGCGTCCTCGGACCGCTCGAGGTCGTCTGCGCTGACGATGGAGATCCCCCCGCGGCGAACGCCCGACACCGAGCGCGACCAGTATCCGCCCTCCTGCACCCGGACGAGGGCGAGCGTGGCGGGCATCGGGCTTTCGGGACGCGTTCTCAACTTCTCGGCGATCGTGGGTGCGGTCATCTCCCCGATCGGTGCGGGACCGCCGGGCGTGCGGTAGTACGAGGTGCAGCCGGGGGCGAGGATGACGGTCAGCGCGAGGAAGGCGACGAGGGAGACGACGGGGAGCGTGCGGATCGAGGACATGGTCGCGTGGACGCGCGTCGAGGGCGTGGCATTCCCGGCCGACGTCGGGGAAACCGCGTCAAGAAACGGTGCCAAGCACGTGGCGGGAG
>JBIIYI010000440.1:0-2940 GCA_044346895.1 Phycisphaerales bacterium | reverse complement strand
CGCCACGTGCTTGGCACCGCTCGGATCGGCGAGAGGCGACCTCCGCGGCCGCCCACCCGCCGGCGATCAATCCCCGTCCGGAACCTGCGCCGGGATCTTCCCGCCCTTCGAGCGGTCAAAGTGCTGCAGGTGCTTCAGCGTCTCGCCGACGAGGTAGAACGAGCCCGTCACGCAGACGAGATCCTCGCGGCTCACCGCGCGCGTCGCCATCTCGAGCGCCTCGGGCAGCGTGCGCGCCACCTGGCTCATCTTGCCCGAGCGCTCGTTGAAGAGCTTCTGCAGGTCCTCGGGATCGGCCGAGCGCGGATTGCCCGCGGCCCGCGTGAAGATCACCTTGTCCGCGCCGAGATTGACCTTGTCGATCAGCCCCGGCACGTCCTTGTCGCTGCAGCAGCCGAAGACGCAGATCATCGAGTCGTACGGCACATGCGCGCCGGCGCAGCGCATGAGCGCCCCCACCGCCGCCGGATTGTGCGCGCCGTCGACGAGGACGCGCGGACGGTCCCAGACGAGCTGCATGCGGCCGGGCACGCGCGTCGCCGCGAGTCCCGACGTGATCCGATCCTCGGGGCAGTCGAAGCCCACCGTCTTGAGATGGTCGACGACGGCGAGCGCGAGGCCGCAGTTCGCCGCCTGATGCTCGCCCTGCAACGGCACCGGGAGGTGCTCGAGGCGCGAGTTCTTCGTGTAGAGGCAGACGCGGGTGTGCGGCCCGAGATCCTCGGTCACGCAGAAGCGCGCCGAGTAGTCGATGTCCTTGTTGACGATCCGGAGCGGCGCACCGACGCGCTCGGCGACCTCCGCGATCGCCTTCTCGACCGCGGGTTCGCTCTCGAAGATGAACGCCGGAACGTCCTTCTTGAAGATGCCGGCCTTCTCGCGGGCGATCTCCTCGACCGAGCCACCGAGCAGCTGCGTGTGGTCGAGGTCGATCGAGGTGATGACGCACGCCTCGGGACGGATCACGTTCGTCGAGTCGAGTCGCCCGCCGAGGCCCACCTCGACGACCGCGATGTCGACGGCCTGCTCGGCGAAGTGCTTGAAGCACGCGGCCGTCACGGCCTCGAAGAACGTCGGCTCGATCGCCGCCTTCTCGGCCGCCTTCGCGACCTGCTTCATCGTCTCGGCGAACACCGCCTTGTCGATCAGGTGCCCGTTGATCTGGATGCGCTCCCGCAGATCGACGAGGTGCGGACTGGTGTACAGGCCGACCGTGTAGCCGCAGGCCTGCAGCATCGACGCGATCATCGAGACGGTCGATCCCTTGCCGTTGGTGCCGGCGACATGCACCGTGCGGATCTGCTGATGCGGGTTGCCGAGCTTCGCGAGGAGCTGCTGCATCCGCTCGAGCTTGAAGGTCGTCTCGTTGTACTTGACCGAGCGCATGCGCTCGAAGTCGGTCCGTTCGAGCAGGTACCGAACCGCGGCGGAGTAGCCGTTGATGTCGGACGAGCCCTTCGGCGCACGTCCCTCGGACGGTCGCGACGACTTCATCTCGAGCGGACGGACGCTCGCGACCTCTTCCGGACGCGTCGCGCGCAGCCCGAGCTGGCGCGCCGGCGGCTGGTCGACGTGATGACGCGGCGTGGCGGCGGCGATCGCGCGGCGCGTCGACTCGGGCATGGCGCGCTGATCGCCGGAAGCGGGCTTCGCCTCGACGGCAGCCTCGGACTTCCTGCTCGCGGCCGTCTTCGACTCGCCCTTCTTCGCCGAGGGTGCCTTCATCTCGGGCTTGATCTCGGGCTTGATCTCGGGCTTCGAGGCGGTCTTTCCGCCGCCCTTCGCCGCAGGTTCGACGCGCATCGGCACCTTGGGAAGCCGCGACGACGTCCCGGCGGAAACCTCGCGAACGATCTCGTTCGCGGCATCCGCCTTCGCGCCCTTCCGACTCGTTCCACCTGTGCCTGTCGCCTTCGAAACCGTGCGGGAATCGCTCTTCGAACCTGCCGTCGAACCGTTGACGCTGCGCGATGATCCGCGCGCGGGAGTGTCCTTCGCCATAGAACGGACAGGATAGCGAAATCGGCGTTTCGGATCAAACTTTCGCTCCTAAGTTTCCTTGAGGCATGGACTTACGCCAATATCGGCCGCCCGATCCGGCAACGTCCCGGCTGACGTACGCTCCGCGTCCCATGGACACGATGGAACGCAAGCAGGCACTCGCGCTCGAGAGTTGGCGAGCACTCCGCATCCTCAGCGAGTTCGTCGACGGCGTCGAGACGATGTCGAAGTGCGCGCCCGGCGTCGCGGTGTTCGGATCCGCGCGGCTGAAGCCCGCGCATCCCGCGTACGGGCAGGCGGAGAAGTGCGGACGCATGCTCGTCGAGAAGGGCTTCACCGTGATCACGGGCGGCGGCCCGGGCATCATGGAGGCCGCGAACAAGGGCGCGAAGGAGGCGGGCGGCACGAGCGTCGGCCTCAACATCGTGCTGCCGATGGAGCAGCGGCCCAATCCGTTCCAGACCGTCGACATCGAGTTCCGCTACTTCTTCGTGCGCAAGGTGATGTTCGTGAAGTACGCGCGCGGGTTCATCATCTTCCCGGGCGGCTTCGGAACGCTGGACGAACTGTTCGAGGCGCTCACGCTCATCCAGACGCTGAAGATCGTGCCGTTCCCGGTGGTGCTCGTCGGGCGCGACTTCTGGACGCCGCTCGTCGCGTGGATGAAGTCGACGCTGCTCGAGCAGTACGAGACCGTCAGCCCCGGCGACTTCGAGATCTTCAGCATCACCGACAGTGTGGACGAGGCCGTGCAGATCGTGTGGGAGTCGCACACGGGGAAGCGCGTCGTGGCGCCGACGCTGCCCCGCTTCGAGACCGACGCGGAGGAACGCGTCTCGGGCGACGGCACGCGCGGCGGGCCGCGGCACCGCCGCCGCGGCGGCGGCGATTCGTGGCATGAGAGCGCGATCTGATGACGGGTCCGTCGCGCGCACCCAC
>JBIIYI010000061.1:0-10430 GCA_044346895.1 Phycisphaerales bacterium | reverse complement strand
GTCGGATGGATGCAGTCGACCGGGCACACCTCGACGCAGGCGGTGTCCTTCGTTCCGATGCAGGGTTCGGTGATCACGTGTGCCATGGCGCTCTCCTCAACGTCTCGGGCGGCGCGCTTCGCGCGGCGCTCTGGGATGAAACCCGCGGCCGGTTCTGCCGACGGTCGCGGCGATGATACCGAACGACCTTCGCTCTGGAAGTCGCGCGGAACCCGTGGGTTTGAGGCGCATGCACGCACGGCCCGCGCGACGCGCCTGGGGAACGATGCCCGTTGCCGAGAGGTGCGCGCCGGAGAAAATCCTCCGACCGGAACGGATCGACCCCGGTGCGGCATTTCGGACGCCTCGCAACGGAGCGGTTGACGCGAGAGAGACGCGAGTGAGACGCGAGTGAGACGCGAGTGAGACGCGAGGGAGACGCGAGGGAGACGCGAGGGAGACGCGAGGGAGTCGCGAGGGAGACGCGAGGGAGTCGCGAGGGAGTCGCGAGGGAGTCGCGAAAACCGCGATTTTCGAGCCGGAATGCCAAACGCGCCTTGCGGCCTCGAGAAGTGCTGGAGATCGCCTTGCGGCGACCTCGAAAAATGCTGGAGGCCGCCTTGCGGCGGCCTCCATGCATCGTTTTATGCGATCGGCTTTCGCCGATCACCGCGTTCCTGTGATCGGCGAGAGCCGATCAACAGGACAGGCTCACTTCTTCTTGCCGGCCTTCTTCGCGGTCTTCTTCTTCGCAGCCTTCTTGGTGGCCTTCTTCGCGGCCTTCTTCTTAGCAGCCATGGTTGGCTCCCTTGAGTTGGTTACGCTCTTGGTGTCGGAGTGAGGTGTCAGCCGGCGTAACTGAGCTGGCACCTCGTGGAGTTATACACACATCGGCCACATCTGAAAAGTGGCTTGACAGAAAATGTCGCATGAGTTTGCGACGCACCCCATCGGACGGTTGTCGAAGGGTGCGCGACGACCGAACAGGCGACGAGCCGAGGGACCCAATCGGATGAAGATCGACATCGCGATCATCGGAGCCGGCGGACGCATGGGAGCCCGCATCGACGCCCTCGCATCGAGCGATGCGGGCATCGAGGTGGTGGCTCGGCTCCATCGCGAGAACGCCACGCAGGCCGGGATCGCAAGCCGCGCGAAGGTGCTCATCGACTTCTCGAACGAGGCCGGAACGCGCGCTGCGATCGAGGTGGCGCGGGCCTCCGGCGCCGCCCTCCTCGTCGGCACGACCGGCCTTTCCGATGCCGTCAGGGCGGATCTGAAGGCACTTTCCGCCTCGAACGCCGTACTTCTCGCGCCGAACACCTCGCTTGGCGTGGCCGTGGCGCGTCGCCTCTCACGCCTCGCCGCACAGATGCTCGGACCGTGCGACTGGACGGTCGACATCGTCGAGAGCCATCACGACCGGAAGAAGGACGCTCCCTCGGGCACGGCCCTCGCGATCGCCTCGTCGCTCGGCGAAGGCGGCATGCGCGTGGCACCCGACCGGATCCATGCGATCCGGGCAGGCGACACGATCGGCGAGCACGAAATCCGCCTCGCGGGGCCTTCCGAGCGGCTGCACATCATGCATCAGGCCGTCTCCCGCGATCTCTTCGCCGCAGGAGCCCTGCGCGCCGCCAAATGGATCGCGGGGCGAAGGCCGGGCTGGTATTCGATGGATGACGTGCTCGGCATCACCTGAAGGGACGATTCGGATCCGTCCGACGGGCGCCTGTCAGACGTCCACGGCGATCGGTCGGGTGAGGAGCCCCCTCCGGCTCACGCCGCGCGGCGATCGGCCAGATCCTCGGCGTGGGTCGTCTTCGCAGGCGCATCGGGGCGCTCGCGCCAATCCTCCGCGCGGCCGCCGAGGTTCAGCTCGCTCGGCATCGTCTTCCGGTAGCCGAGCTTGCGGATGATCTCGAGCACGTCGGTCCACGCCGGGAAGGTCTTGCCGTTCACGCGCTTGAAGGCGTCGATCGCCATCAGGAACATGAACTGCTCCTTGTTCATCTCGCCTTCCTCGGCATCGCGCACGAAGTCGCTCAGACGTCGTCCGGGACCGCGGCGGCGCTCGAGGTTGGTCGGATCCTGCGCCTCGCCGCGCCGGCGGTCGAGGCCGGAACGACGATCGACGACGCTCCCGGAGCGGGGATCGATCGCGTGCAGCATGTCCGCGCTCGGCTCGGTGTCGGGATGCGGGGTCGGGAAGTTGCGATCGGCGTTGCTGTTCGACATGGGTGCTCCACGCTGCGTCGTTCCGCAGAGGATCGAGGCCCGCCGCATGGCGAGCCCGCTTCCACGGGCATGGCTGCGGGCGTGACGAGGCGCGACCGCTACACTGCGGCCATCGGCCCCTCGAGGGCGCGACTTGAGACAAACGCCGTCGATCGAACCGCAGCGACGCGGCAGAACCGCTCCGCGAGACCTCCACGCGGGGGTCCGAAGGCCCGGCGGCAGACGGCCTCGACGGCAACTGCGCAGGAAACTCCGTGGCAAGCAGTCCCTCCCAACCCTCCTACCAGCCCGTCGCGGCCATCGCCGGCTGGGTCTTTCCCGGCCTCGGCCATATCGTCAGCGGCAACACCCGCCGCGGCGTCGCGACGATGGTCGGAGTGCTCTTCCTCTTCGTCTGCGGCATCCTCGTGGGCGGCGTCGACTGCGTCGATCGCAAGGAGGACAAGCTCTGGTTCTTCGGACAGGCGGGCTGCGGACCCATCACATTCGTCGCCGACTGGGCCAACCACGCGTTCCTCAAGTCCGGCTCCGCCGCGCCGATGATCCCGCTCCCGCCGTCGATCGCGAACCCCACCCCGCAGGCAAGCGCCTTCAAGGGACTCGCGCACGCGAACGAGTTCGGCACGTTCTTCGTGTTCGTCGCAGGCCTGATGAACGTCTGCGTCATCCTCGACGCGCTCGTCCGCGAGCCGCGGAGCGATCTGCCCGCGACGGGTCGACGCTCCGAAGACAAGCCAGCGGGAGGCGCACGATGAGCGCCCTCCTCGCCTGGACGCCGTTCCTCCAGCCCGCACCCGGCGTCGACCGCTGGTGGTGGCTGCTCGTCGTTCCGCTCGCGCTCGGCCTGTCGATCTCCTACAAGGCGATCCGCGTGAGGAGCCTCGAGGAACTGCCCCGCGCCGCGATCGTCATGGCGCTCCAGATCGTCGGCGGCCTCGCCGCGCTCGCGATCGCCCTCTTCGTCCTCGTGATCCTCGTGCTGCCGCTGCTTCCGGCGGACTGAGCGGTCCGCCCCAGCCCGTCACCGGGTCGAGGCGCCGCGCGGCGACTGCACGCGGACCGCGGTCGAGAGGATCGCGAGGGCCGACACGGTGAAGATCCCGAAGTTCGCGAGCAGGCCCGGCCAGAGCAGCCGTCGTTCATCGGGCGGTCCGCCGCGGCCGCCCGTCCGCACGCTCTCGGCGGCCGAACTGATGCTCGTATCGCCGTCGTCGAGTTCGGCGTTGACGGGGAAGCTCCGGGTGGTCGTCGTCACCGTCCAGCGGAAGACGACCGCGCGGAACGGCCAGCCCGACGCGAGCGTGCCGATCCGGAGGAACGCCACCTGCGGATACGGCGGTGACGGCGGTTCCGCCCATGCCGGAAGCGTTCCCTCGACGAGCGGCGTGATCATCCGCGTCGGCGCGAGCTCGAGGTTCGACCAGTCGAGGCCGAACGCGGCGTCGCGCGCATGGATCCACTCGTGTTCGCCGCGGTAGATGCGACGGATCGTGCCGCCCGATCCGCGGTCGACGCGCAGGATCGGCAGCGCCACGAAGATCGCGGTGAGGATCGCTCCGAGGGCGATGGAGGCGGCGAGTCGCGGGAGCGGCTTCGACATGGCCGGCATTCTGCGATACTTCGCGCGTGACCGCATCCGACGCACCGAACAGTCCGACCGCTTTCCCGGAAGCGCTCCACCGCCTCGTCCTCCGCGGGATCGGGGAGATGGGCTTCCAGGCTCCGACCCCGATCCAGGCGGCATTCATCCCCGCGGCGCTCGGCCTCGCCTCCGATGGCGAATCAGGTGCTGAGATGGGCGGCAACGGAACGCGCGACCTCATCGGCCTCGCTCCGACCGGAACCGGCAAGACGCTCGCCTACGGCATCCCGCTCGCCGACATCCTGCTGAGGCACAAGCCGGTCGAGACGGGCGGTCGGCGCCGCGATCCGCGCACGCGCCTGCGCGCACTCGTCCTCGTTCCCACGCGCGAACTCTCGCAGCAGGTCGCGGAGGAGATCCGCACGCTCGTCCGCGGGTCGCTGCTGAAGGTCGTGGCGGTGTACGGCAAGGTCGCGCTGGCGCCGCAGGTCGACGCGATCAAGCGGGGCGTCGACATCGTGGTGGCGACGCCGGGCCGCGCGCGCGAACTGATCGAGGCCGATGCGATGACGCTCGCGCACCTGACGCACGTCGTCTGCGACGAGGCCGACCGCATGCTCGACATGGGCTTCCTCCCGCAGGTCGAGTGGGTGCTCTCGCGCGCGCCCGAGGGCCGCGCGAAATGGCTCCTCTCGGCGACGCTCCCGCGGCAGGTCGAGGATCTCGTCCACAAGCGTCTCGCGAAGCCGCGCAAGATCGAGGTCGGCGTGCGCAACGCGGCGGCCGCGCACCTGACGCACCGCCGGATCCTGCTTGCCGAGGACGAGAAGGTGCCGACGCTCCTCTCGCTCCTCGCCGCGGAGGATCTGCGCCGCGGCATCGTCGTCTACTGCGCGTCGCGCCGCCGGACCGGCTGGGTGGCCGGCGCGCTGCGGCGGCACGACGTCTCGACCGCCGTCGTCCACGGCGACCGCTCGCAGCTCCAGCGCGAGAAGGCGCTCGAGAGCTTCGCCCACGGCCGCTGCCGCGTGCTCGTCGCGACCGACGTCGCCGCGCGCGGCCTGCACGTGCCGGGCATCCGGCTCGTCGTCAACTACGACGTGCCGATGTCGCCCGAGGAGTGGATCCACCGCGTCGGCCGCGCGGGCCACGGTGGCGGCGAGGGCTCGAGCATCACCTTCGTCGCGCCCGAGGAACGCGCGCGCTGGGACTCCGTGATCATGCTCGCGAATCCGACGTGGGACACCATCCCCGTGCCCGACGACATCGAGCGCTTCATGCGCGACGAGGATCGGCGGCGGCTCGCGAGGGCGAAGCTCGAGGAAGCGAAGGTGCTCGAGGCGCTCAACGCGCAGGAGCGCGCCGAGAAGGAGAAGGCGAAGCGCCTCAAGGAGGCGGCGCGCAAGCGGAAGATGGGCTCGCCGCGCCACGACTCGAAGCAGTTCCGAGGAACGAAGGCGAACGCTCCGATCGAGAAGGGCGTGCGGCGCGGGAGCGGTGTCAAGCGGCGCGAGAGCTGACGCTCCGCGTGGGCTGACGCTTCGCGTGGGCCGACGGCGGACGACGCTACGCGCGCGGTTCGCGCAGGAGCAGCCGGAACGCGAGCGACCGGATCTCACGACCGTGCCGCAGCAGCATGCGCCGGCGCACGGCGCGCATGCCGGTCACCGTCATCGTGTTCTGCTGGATGCTCGCGAAGAGCGAGAAGTCGAGCGCGGCCGAGCGCACCCAGTCGATGTCCTTCTCGTAGCCGCTCACGGCGAGCGCACCCGTCTCCTCGATGAAGCGGCGCAGGCGGCGCTGGCTGACGCCGAGCGTCTGGCAGCAGCCGAAGTGGATGACGCGTCCGTGGCACTTGCCGCGCAGCGTCTCCTCGAGCTCGTCGAGCGTCACCCGGGCGCTGCGGCGGCGGAGGTCGCCGAACTGCACCTCGCCCTCGATTCCGTGGAACGCGAGGTAGAGGATCGGCAGGTCGTCGTGGCGACGCTGCGTCCACTTCTTGAGGTAGTAGTCGAGCGCGTCGAGGGTGACGACGTTCCGATGGACGAAGGGAATCGCGAGCGGCGAGCACTTCAGCAGTTCGAGCATCGGCTCGACCGAAGGCGACGTGCGCACCTCGGACCAGTCGGTCTCGAGGCAGAAGATCCCGCGCACCTTGGTGCGGGCGTGGGCATAGGTGTAGTCCTTCATCTGCATGGCGGCACCCCTTCGTAAGAACTCCCGTCCGGACACCCGCGGCAACCTCACGGCACCGCCCGCGGCGGCACCGGTCGTCTTCCCTTGCACTCGATCTGTCGGAGTCCGGCATTGTTGCCGATGAAGGCGTCCGAGGCACCAAAACCGCGGATTTCTCCGCTCAATCCTCCAACTTCCGCGCCCGCCTGCCGCCGCATCTCTCCGAACTCGGTCCGGAGCGCCCTCCGAGGCGGTTCACCGGTCCCGACGCCGTCCGGGAACCGCCGTCGATCCCCATCCGGCCCACCGCAGCCCCCCCGCTGCGCGGTCATGCACGACCGTTCCACATCCGAACCACACGCATCTCGCGCTCGAACCCCAGGATCGAGATGCTGCCCGTCTCGAGGAAGAACCGCTCGCCGTCCTCCGGCGAGAAGCGGAGGAACGTGGCCGCGAGGACCCGCAGGAAGTGACCGTGGCTGAAGAGGACGACGTCGCCTTCCGCTGCGAGCGCACGATCGATCGCGTGTCGGGCGCGCGCCGAGACGTCCTCCGCGGTCTCGCCGTTCGGGGCGCCGTCCTGGAAGAGGTTCCACGACGGGTTGCCGCTGCGGATCTCGGCGGTGGTCCTTCCCTCGTAGTCGCCGTAGTCCCACTCGCGCAGATCCTCCGTCACGACCGCCCGATCGAACAGGCCGGCGAGTTCGCAGGTCCGGACCGCGCGCACGCGGGGGCTCGTCAGCACGAGGCCGAACGGGTGCGCGGCGAAGGACGACGCCAGCAGCGCGGCACGGCGCTCTCCCTCGGCCGTGAGGGGAATGTCGGTGCGGGATGTGTGCCTTCCGTTCAGGCTCCACTCCGTCTCGCCGTGGCGGATCAGGAACAGCCGCTTGTCGGGCTGCGCTGTGCGGGGGCTCGAGCCAGAGACGGGGTCGGACGGAAGGTTCATCGGCGGCGAGGATACTTCTGCGCCGCGAGAGGGGGAAACCGCGCGGCGCGTGGGTGGAGCGGGTCCGCCCGATGCGGGACCGACCCATGCCCCGCGCATCCAAGGCGACGACCGCTCCGCATCCGGGCGGAACCCAAGTTCCGGGAACTCGTGCAACGAGTCGAAATCTCCGTATCATCGCGACCCATGCAAGGCGTCGCGTACGGAACCGGACCAACTGTCGAGCGCTCGAACACCGTGGCGAATCCCATGGCGAGCCGCGACTACGCGGTCACCGCGAGCACCGTGGTCTTCCGCGTGGTGCGGGAAGAACTCTGCGTCGGACTTCCGCGCGTCCAGTTCGGCGCCTCGATGCGTCGCTCGGTGCCTTTCGCCCGCCCCGATGCGCAGGCGCTCGACACGGGTCTCGACGCCGCGGCCCGCGTCGCCGCGGCGCATGCGGTCCCCGTGCGCGAGATCGTGCGCGTCGGAAGCGCGGGCGTGCGCGTCGTCCCGGGCGGAACCGACGACGCGGCGGCGACCCTGCACGTCGTCTCGTGGGCGATCGCGCGGCCGATCGTGGGCGGCGCGGGTGCCGCCCAGAGCGTCGAGGCCGAGGAGCACTTCGTGCCGCTCGGCTCGCTCCCGGAACTCGACGAGTCGACCCGCACGATCCTCGCCTGCGCATTCGACGCGTTCCTCGACGTCACGCTTGCCGACGCGCTCACGCGACGGCTGCTCCCGAGGCACGTTCTCTTCCGAAAGACCGACGGCTTCAACGGCCGGAGCCCGTTCGAGAAGGCGCTCGGAAACGGCGTCGAGACGCCGGGCGAGCCCGAGGTGCCGCTCTTCGTCGGACTGCTTCCCGATCCGTTCCCGCTTTCGTCGCTGCGCGAGCTGTACGAGCGACTGCTCGGCGCCCCGCTCGATCGCGGCAACTTCCGCCGTCAGTTCCACGAGGTGATCGCGAACGGCCCCGTGAAGGCGCTGCCGATCTACGAGCGCGGCGTTCCGCACCGCGCCGGGCAGCTGTTCACCTTCGATCGCGCCGCCTGGGCGCGCTTCGCCGCGAAGTGAGCCTTCGGTCGGGCGCGCGGGCAACCGCGCTCCGCCGCCGGGCGACCGCGCTCCCCTCCCGGGCCACCGCGATCACGGGCTTGCGGGCGTCTCCCCCACACGACCCCTGCGCCACATCGCACCAAGCAAACGACCGACCGACGGTTTCCGCGCCGCCGGTCGGCCGGGCTGAAGTGGACGCGTGTGGCGAAAGGGATCGGACGGAATCGATCGGTTGGAACGATCGGGAAGGATGCGCAGAATGACGCGCAGGGAACGATGCGAGCGCAGAAGGACGAGAGGAGAAGACCCAAAAGAGAAGGTCCAAAAGAGAAGGTCCGGCGGAAACGCGCGAGGAGAAGCGCGGGAGCGTCCTCCTGACCAAGGCGCGGATCGGATGCGTCCTGATCAGTCGTCTGCGAGGTGTGCACGGGGTGCGCCGGGGCGAAGCCTCGACACGCCATCCACTGCACGGCTCCTGAATCCGCCGGACCTCTCTGGTGGTGGAGTCCGGAATGCGACCCGGCCGAGCCGGTCGCGCCTGCTTCTAGGAAGCGTGGCGGAGGACGTTACGCAGGCCGTGCGGGATGGTTCGACCGGAATATCGCAATTCCCAAGCGAAATCCGAAGCCTGCGCGGCCCCCGGCCACCTTCGCGGACGCCGTTTGCGGGAAAACCGCGTACAACCCCGCGTCACGTGCGCCGTCGCCCCGGGCCGACGCGATGCGAACGACGCGCTCGATCACACTCGAGGGAGCACCCGATGACGGACTCGATGGAGCACTCGACGACGCACTCTGCGGATGGACTTCCGAGGTTCGATCGCGATGGGCGCGTCGCGACGATTCGGCTGACGCAGCCGACGAAGCGCAACGCGCTCGACGCGGCGTCGCTGCGTGCGCTCGAATCGTGCCTGCACGAGGCGCGGGGCGCGGTCGATCGCCGCGCGTGCGATTGCGTCCTCCTGCGCGGAGATGGCGCCGTGTTCTGCGCGGGATTCGATCTCGCGACCTGCGCCGAGGAGCCGCGCCGCGTGGAGGAGCTCCTGACCGGGCTCGCCGCGTGCGTGCAGGCGATCCGCGCGATCGATGCGCCCGTCGTGGCGCGCGTCCAGGGCGCCGCGCTCGCCGGCGGTTGCGCGCTCGCGGTCGCGTGCGACTTCCTCGTCGCGGCCGACGACGCGCAGCTCGGATACCCCGTCCACCGCATCGGGATCTCGCCCGCCGTCAGCATCCCGGCGCTTCTCTCGCGCATGGGTCCGGCCGCGCGCGCGGTGCTCGTGTCGAACGAACTGCTCGACGGCCGCACGGCGCTTGCGCGCGGACTCGCGACGCACGCGGTGCCCGCGGATGCGCTCGACGCCGAGATCGACGCGCTGGTCGCCCGGCTCCTCGCGAAGGGACCGGAGGCGATGCGGGCGACGAAGCGGCTGATCCGGTCGATCGAGGAGCGCGGCTCGGGCGAGATCGGACCCGCGCCCGGACTGGACGCGCAGGCAGGCGCGCGCACGCGGGACGCGAGCGTCGCGCTCGGCGGCCAGGACGAGTTCGCCACGATGCTGCGGGCGTTCTGGGCCGCGAAGTCGGCGGAAAGGCCCGCCGGGAAGGCGCGGTAGCGGGGATGCCGATCCGCGCGATCCGACGCAAGCTCCGCGAGATCGACCGGCATTCCCGCCGCGTCGAGCGCGACGTCTTCGACCGCATGCAGGGCGCGGCGTTCGTGCTATCGCTCGTGGCTGCGCCGTGGATCGTCTCGGGCATGGAGACTTGGAAGAGGAGCGACGAGCGCGAGTCGGCGTGCTTCGTGCGGATCTACACCGAGGGCGCCGATCGGGCGCTCCGTGCGCGCGAGGTCGCGTCGGACGAGCGCACGAAGGCGTGGCCGGGCGTCACGCCGCTCGCGGAGGTCGACCTGATCCACCGCGTGTCGCGCTGCGGATGGCCGTTCGCGACCCGCAGCATCGACTGGCCGTACGAGGTCGAGGTCAAGCTTCTCGGCGCCGCGCGCGAGGAACTCGAGGACGAGTACGTCGCGCGCGCGGAGTCGCTCGCGCAGTCGCTCGGGAGGCTCCGTGCGGAACGCGAGGAGACCGCGCATCCCGCCGCATGGGCGTTCTCGATCGGCGTGTGGTGGATGCTGCTCTCGCTCGCGTCGTGGCTCGTGATCGCGCCCGCGCGCGTCGGCTGGTATGTCGTCCAGCGCGGGCGCACGGTGCGGCGCCAGCGCCGGATCGACCGGAGCCACTGCCCGAACTGCGGCTACGACGCGCGCGAGTCGCTGCTGCGGGGGCGATGTCCGGAGTGCGGTTCGGCACTCTACGAACGCCCGGACGTGTACTGATGGCGGAGCGCGGAGCGGCGAGGCCGGCCAGAGCGAGGGCGCGGCAGGAGCCGCGCACGAGCGCAACGCATCTCGGCCCGCCGCGATTCACTCGCGGCGAGGCCGGCCAGAGCGAGGGCGCGGCAAGAGCCG
>JBIIYI010000438.1:0-2949 GCA_044346895.1 Phycisphaerales bacterium | reverse complement strand
GGCTACTGCGCCGGAACGGCGATCCGGGACGGCCTCGCGCAGCGGTGAAGGCCCAGCGCAGCGGTGAAGGCCCAGCGCAGCGGTGACGGGGCCCCGGATCCCCCGGTATACTCCGTGCCCCGGTGCCCTCTTAGCTCAGCTGGATAGAGCAGCGCTTTCCTAAAGCGCAGGTCGCAGGTTCGAATCCCGCAGGGGGCGTTCCCGGTCGGCCCCGAGCACTCCGACCGGACTCAAGCACGCGAAGCCGCAGCGCCGACAATCGAACCACGTTCTCGAACGCACGCCGAACGTCCATCGAAAGCACCCACATGAGCCTCGTCCTCTTCTCGAACGTCCTCTGGATCGCCGTCTGCACCATCTGGTGCCTCCTCTGCGTGGGTCAGGCCCGAGCCGACCGCGCGAAGGGCACCGGGTTCCAGCGTCCGCTCTCGAAGGAAGAACTCGAGCGCTGACCGTGACCGGACGGTCCCATGCGACGACCGACCCGCACGCGGCGGTGGTCGATGACTCGCAACCGAGCGCTCCTCCGCTCGTCCACATCGTCCTCCTCCACCCCGAGATCCCCAACAACACGGGAAACATCGGACGCACGGCGGCTGCGCTCGGCTGCCGACTCCACATCATCCATCCGATCGGGTTCGACATGGACGAGAAGGCGCGTCGCCGCGCCGGGCTCGACTACTGGCACCTCGTCGACTGCGTCGAGCACGCGTCGTGGGAGGCGTTCCTCGAGCGCGAGCGTCCGGCGCGGATCTGGGGCTTCTCGGCCCGCACCGCGCGCAATCACTTCTCCGCCGGTTTCGCACGCGGCGATTACCTCCTGTTCGGCAGGGAATCGACGGGATTCGGGACCGAAATCGCCTCGTGGATCACGTCGCGGTTCGGCGAGGACCGACTGGTCTCGATCCCGATGCCGGGCGGCGACGGGGTCCGCAGCCTCAACCTCGCCACCGCCGTCGCGATCGCGGGCTACGAGGCGCTGCGTCAGATCACGCGCACCGACGCCGCCCCCTCGTCGGGGGCTACGTCAGGGGCTACGTCGGGGTCCGCATCGGGGGCTGCATCGGGGGCAGGACCTTCCTGAGGACGGCACCCTCGCCCTCGACATGCCGCGAACCGGGCCAGGCACCGCCTTCCCCCGAGTGTCCAATCTGCGATGGAACGCGGAATCGAGGGCGATCGGCGGCCGATCGCGTCTCCCCGTCCGAAAATGCGGGGGAACCATGCGTCGACGCCGCCCGGACCACCACGGGCAACGATGCGCGCGCCTTCCTCCGGTAGGATTCCAAACATGACCAAGACCCCTTCGCGAGCCAGGACCCTTCGACACGATCGCATGCCGCGCCGCGGCTTCTCGCTCACCGAGATGCTCGTCGTGATCGGGATCATCGCGCTCCTGATCGGCATCCTGCTGCCGGCGCTCAGCCGCGTCCAGGACCGTGCGCGCAAGACGCAGACGGAGAACCTCCTGCAGGAGTTCGCCAAGGCCTCCGAGGCCTTCTACCAGCAGTTCGGCTTCTACCCGGGCATCGTGCCCGAGGCGATCCTCAACTCGACCGATACGCCGCAGATCTCGGGCACCGAGAACGCGCTCCTCCACCTCTGCGGCGGCGCGATTCCCGAGGACGATCCGCTCTACACGCAGGCGCCCTACAACAGCTGGACCGAACTGACCTTCGGCAACACCACCGTCGGCACCTACCGGATCAAGGTGAATGCGGCGAAGGTCGGCGAGGGTCCGCGCATCCGCGGCACGCAGTACAAGTCGTTCTTCTCGCCGAAGGCGAGCGACTTCCTCCCCGCCAAGGGCCAGTTCCTCACGTCGGCGGGCAACGAGGATCCGTACGTGGCCGATCCGCTCAAGCTCCCCGACCTCCTCGACGCCTGGGGTCAGCCGGTGATGTACTTCCGCCAGCTCCGTCCGCAGGGCGCCACGCTTGTCGCGGGCGGCATGCCTTCGGAGAGCCTCGCGGACGCGGTCTTCGCGTTCCAGGGCGCGAACCCCTACCTCGTCTCGGGCGAACTCGGCGAACTCGGCCGCAACCAGAGCGACAGCATCCTGAGGCTCGTCGCCAACACGAGCCGCAGTTCGACCCTTGCCCAGATCCTCCGCAACGTGAGCTTCGGACCGCCGTCGTCTCCACTGCAGGGCGCGCCGCGTGGCGCGTTCGCGATCATCTCCGCCGGACGCGACGGGATCTTCTTCTCGCGCTACGACGGCCCGGGCACGCAGAGCGCGCCGAAGACCGACATCGTGACCGCGGGCGCGAACCCGACCGGTCCCTACATCGTCGCCGAGTACGACGACGTGCGCGTGTTCGGCGGCAACTGACGCCGCATCCGGCATCCACTCGACCCGCATCCACTCGACCCGCATCCACTCGACTCATGCGAAATGCGCCCCGATCTCGGGGCGCATTTCACTTCGTACGACGCGCAGCGGCACGGGTCGAACGGCGACGAGGGCGTCTCAGTCCTTCGGTGACTTCGGCGACTTCGGTGACTTCGGCGCGGACGGAGCCATCTCGTCGCCCATCTCGCCATCGCTTCCTCCCGCGGGCGCGCTTCCACCGGCTTCACGCGCCTTCTTCGCCTCCTCGATCTCGGCGCGGCGGCGCTTGCGCTCTTCGTCGGTGCGGCGCGTCTGCTCCTCGCGGATGCGCTTCAGCTCGTCGGCGAACTTCTTGTCGAGTTCGCGTGCGCGATCGGCGCCGATCGCCGCGTTCACCTGCGTCTGGAGTTCGGCCAGCTTCGGTCGCGCCGCCTCGATCGCGTTCATCTCGCGCTTGAACTCCTCGCTGGGCGGTTCCGCCGGATTCGCCTGCTTCCGCTTCGCCTCCAGTTCCATCCGTCGCTTCTGCGCGTTCTTCTGGTATTCCGCGACCCGGTCGACGAACGCAACGCGCAGCGCGTCGACCTTGTCCTTCGTCGGTGCGTCGAGCGCGAGGA
>JBIIYI010000439.1:0-2949 GCA_044346895.1 Phycisphaerales bacterium | reverse complement strand
CGATGTGCCGCGCTCGCGCGAAGCCCTCGAGCGGGCGCTTCTCGAGCAGATGCTGCAGTCGCCATTCGCCGACGAACTGCGACGGCGCAACCGTGGTTCGATCGCACCGATGCCGAACGAATAGACACCGCCGCCGGGTTCGTCGACTCCCGCGACTTCCGGTAGGCGGCACTCGCCGCGCTTCGTTCGCGTCGACCCGATCGCTAGCATGGCGTGATGCTGCGTCCGATCGCAACGCTCGTCTCCGCCACGCCCCTTCTCCTCGTGGCGACCGCGTCGGCGGCTCCCGTTCCACCGTCGCAGCATGGCGACGGCGCGGCGACCGGTTCGGCCGCGGATGCGAAGGCGGCAGCCCCGAGCGCGCCGAAGGCCGACGACGCAGATTGCAAGATCAAGCCGGTCGCCGGCCTCGCGAAGTCGACCATCGCCACCTATCCCCTGCTCGACGATCCCGTCGCGTTCTGCCTCGACGAGCGCGGCGACTTCTACTTCGCCGAGAGCGACCGCCAGGACCTCGGCGTCGAGGACAACCGGCACAGTTCGTACTGGTTGCTCGACGACATCGCGTGCGAGACCGTCGAGGATCGTCTGAAGGTGTACGAGAAGTGGGCGTCGAAGCGCGAGGGCGGCATGGCGTACTACTCGAAGTACGCCGATCGCGTGACGAAGCTCGCCGACCGCGACGGCGACGGTGTGCCCGAGACGCGCACGGTCTTCGCCGGTCCCTTCAACGATCCCCTCGACGGGACGGGCGCCGGTCTCCTCGCTCTCGATGGCGACGTCCTCTACACGAACATCCCGCACCTCTGGCGCCTCATCGACCGCGATGGCGATGGCGTCGCGGAGGTCGTCGCGAAGGATTCGTCCGGCTACGGCGTGCGCGTCGCGCTGCGCGGCCACGACATGCACGGGCTCGTGCTCGGCTACGACGGCAAGATCTACTGGTCGATCGGCGACCGCGGCTACCACGTGCGCACGTCGGACGGCGTGCTCATGCACGACCCGCGCTCGGGCGCGGTCTTCCGCATGAATCCCGACGGCAGCGAGCTCGAGCTCTACTGCACCGGACTCCGCAACCCGCAGGAACTCGCCTTCGACAACTACGGCAACCTCTTCACCGGCGACAACAACTCGGACGGCGGCGACAAGGCGCGCTTCGTCTACTGCATGGAGGGCGGCGAGACCGGCTGGTCGATGGACTACCAGACGCTCGAGGGTGCGAACCAGCGCGGTCCGTGGAATCAGGAAGGCATCTGGCACCTGCGCCCCGACCTCGCGCCGCACCGCTTCGAGGGCATGAAGGTGAAGGAGGCGAATCCGCTGCAGCCGGCGTGGACGCTGCCGCCGCTCGACCACGTCGGTTCGGGTCCGTCGGGCCTCGTCTTCTACCCGGGCCTCGGACTTCCCGAACGCTACGACGACCACTTCTTCCTCTGCGACTTCCTCGGCGGCGACAGCTACTCGCGCATCCTCGCGCTGGCGGTCGAGCCCGTCGGCGCGGGCTTCAAGGTCGTCGACGAGCACCCGTTCGTCGAGAACGTGCTGCCGACCGACGTCGACTTCGGCTACGACGGCAGGATGTACATGACCGACTGGGGCGGCGGCTGGGGCTCGGGCGACAAGGGCGAGCTCTACGCGGTGTGGGATCCGACGCGCATCGCGGATCCGCGCATCGCGGAGGTGAAGAGGCTCTTCGCCGAAGGCTTCGCGCATCGCGATGCGGACGAACTCGCGTCGCTCGTCGCCCACGCCGACCGCCGCGTCCGGCAGCGCGCGCAGTTCGCGCTCGCGGCGCGCGGGCGCGAGACGACTCGTCTCCTCGGCGACATCGTCCTCTCGTCGACGAACCGCTTCGCGCGCATCCACGCGATCTGGGCGCTCGGCCAGCAGGCCTCGGCGCGCCTGCGCGAATCGAGCCCGATCGAGGCGCAGTCGCTCACCCGCACCGTGCAGCCGTGGGAACTCGTGATCCCCGCGCTCGACGACCGCGACGCGGAGATCCGCGCGCAGGCCGCCCGCATGCTCGGCGAGGCGCGCGCGATCGCGGCCGCCGACCAGCTCGCCGACCTCTGCGCGGACGACAGCGCGCGCGTGCGCGCCTTCGCCGCGATGGCGCTCGGACGCATGGGCGCCCGCGAGAAGATCCCGTTCATCGTGTCGATGATCGCGGAGAACGCCGACCGCGATCCCTTCCTCCGCCACGCGGGCGTGCAGGCGCTCGCCTGGATGAACGATCGCGCGCGCCTCGGCGAGCTCGCGGCCGATCCGGCCTCGTCGCTCCGCATGGCCGCGTGCCTCGCGATGCGCAAGCTGCGCGATCCGCGCATCGCGGGCTTCCTCAACGACCCCGAGCGTGTCATCCGTCTCGAGGCCGCGCGCGCGATCAACGACATTCCGATGGCCCCGCTTCGGCCGCAGCTCGCGGCGAGCGCCGCGCGCTTCACCGCACCGCCATCGGCGACCGTCGCCGAGGCGCCGCGCATGAACCACGAGTTCACGCGCGAGGTCTGGAAGCTCGGGCGCACGGGAACGGTCGACGACCTTCGCAAGGGCGAGGTGTTCGCACGCACGCCGGACGAGACGAAGCCGCTCGCGGTCGGCGAGGCGCCGAAGAACGCCGGCAACCAGTTCGTCGCCCGCATCCGCGGATTCATCGAGGCGCCCGAGACGGGCGAGTACGAGCTCGCGATCGCCAGCGACGACGACTCGATCCTCTTCCTCGGGACGAGCGACGACCCCGCGAGCCTCGTCGAGATCGCGCATGTCGAGGGCTACGCGAACCCCGGCGACTACGACGGTCAGCCCGCGCAGCGGTCGAAGCCCGTGCGGCTCGAGAAGGGCCGGCGCTACGCGATCGAGGCGCTTCACGCCGAGGGTGGCGGCGGCGACCACTGCTCGATCATGTGGCGCCTTCCGAGCGGACGCATGGAGACTCCGATCGGCGCGCTT
>JBIIYI010000437.1:0-2955 GCA_044346895.1 Phycisphaerales bacterium | reverse complement strand
CGACCGGAACGGGGCGCGTTCCGTTCGCCTGCTTTGCGACGACGTGGTGACCGACGGACGCGGCGGCGCCTCCCGCGCCGCGACCGACCGGGCGAAGCGTGTCGAAACCGCGTGAAGTAGCCGATCTGCAGCCGATCCCGAGCACGATGCGACACTGGTCGAACGACGTCAGCCTCTTCTCCGCGCTGCTCGACCGCGCGGCGGGAGCCATGCGCTCCTCGCCGTACCGTCAGGGCTGCATGATGCGGCTGCCGCGTCGCGGGCGCATCCTCGCGACCGGCGACCTGCACGACCACGCGGCGCATCTCGCCGCCGTCCTGCGGCTGGCGGATCTCGATGCCTCGCCGCGCAACGCGCTCGTCCTGCATGAACTGATCCATCCGGAGCGCACGCCGGACGGGATCGACCGGAGCTACCGGATGCTCGGACGCGCGGCCGAACTCGTGCTCGAGTACCCGATGCAGGTCCATCCGCTGCTCGCGAACCACGAGATCGCGCAGTGCATGGGACAGGCGATCTCGAAGGGCGGCGGCGACAACGTGGAGGCTTTCGACGCCGGGCTCGAATGGGGCTTCGGTGACGATGCCGTGGAGGCGGGCGAGGCGGTCGGGCGGTTCATCCGGGCCATGCCGCTCGCGATCAAGGCCGACAATGGGCTCATGATCTCGCATTCGCTTCCCTCGGATGCGGCCGTGCGCCGATTCGATCCGCGCGTCCTCGAGCGGGAGCTCCACGACGAGGACTTCGAGTATCCCGACGGTGCCGCTTCGCTCATGACTTGGGGGCGAAACCAGTCGGCGGGGCTGCTGACGGCGCTGGCGAACGAGTGGGGCGTACGCACCTTCGTCGTGGGGCATACCCATGTCGCGGGCGGCGTGGCCGTCCGTGAGCCGAACATGCTGGTCCTCAACAGCGACACGCCGGACGGCCGCGTCGTCTTCATCGATCTCGAGCGGGACGTCGCTGACGCGACCACGCTCGCTGCGCAGTCGATCGCGCTTGCGGATCACCTCGACGCCGCCGAGCGCACCGACCCGACCCGAGGCGACGCATGAGTTCGTCCCGTTCCACGTCGACCATCCTCGCGATCGATTGTTCGCAGCGCGAGGCATGCCTCGTGCTCGAGCACGCGGGCCGGGTGCATGCGAGGCGCTTCGACCCGACCGCGCAGGTCGATCGCGAGCCGCTCTGGGACGAGTTGCGGCTGCTGTTCGCGGACGCAGGTGCCCCCGTCGGGGCGTTGGGCGCGATCGCGGTCGCGACCGGCCCCGGCGGCTTCACCGGTCTCCGGGTCGCCATCGGCTGCGCGAAGGGAGTGGCCTTCGGGCTTGGGATTCCCGTGGTGGCGCTGCCGTCGCCGATCGTCTTCGCCGTCTCCGACCGGGCGCAGGGCGGTGCGGGCCCGTGGCTCGTCGCCCTTGCCGCCAAGCAGGACACGGTCTGGGCGGTCGAGGTGGGCGAGGTAGGTGAGGTTGGCGAGGGTGAACAAGCAGGTGGGGACGGCTCGCGCCGGCTGGAACTCGGCGACCCGATCGTCGTCGGCCCCGACCGGTTTTCGGCGATCGCCGCGCGGGTCGCGGGCTGCGGGGGCACGCTGCTCGCGGACGAGCATCTGGGCGAGAGGCTCACGCAAGTCGCCGCCGAGGCGGGACTTCCGATCCGGCGATTCGGCGTCGACCCCGCGGCTTTCGTCCGCGAGGCCCGCGCGCGACTCGAGCAGGGGCTCGTGACCGACCCGCTACAGCTCGCACCGATCTACGCCCGCGAGCCTGAAGCCGTCACCAAGTGGCGCGAGCGCGCAGATTCTGCGCGTCGCGTCGCGAACGGTGGATGAACCCCATCATCCGGCACAGACGGAACGCCGTTCGACGTTCAACGCCCGCGTCTTCCCCTCCGTGTGCATTCGTGCGGCGCCGCGGCCGATCCCTTGTTCGCCGGGTTGCCTTGCGCAGCCCGGTGCGAGAGATGCGCGGCAGAGGTGGCCGCGTTCGAATGGCCTTCGGAATCGAGCGCACCGTCCGTGCGCGCGTGAACGATGTCGACAGTGGCGCGTGCGCGCGATCGAGGAGGGGCGTCGTGGAACCGTACGAATCCGAGGACAACCATTCCAACGGCAGTTCTTCCGGGGGCGGAAATCCGCAGCAGCCGCGTGAGGACGACCGGTCGGATCATGGCGCCTGCGACCACCCGCACGCCCGCGCGCTCTGCGTCGGCTTCGACAGCATGAGCTGCGTGCGCATCGGCCACGCGCTGACGACGCAGGGCGTGGATGGTTCCTTCGAGGATTCGATGGGCGTCGTGCTCGGCCAGATCGTCGCCTCCGAGGTGGATCTCGTGGTCGTCTCCGACCGCGTGCCGCTGCATGAGGTGCTGCCCGTCTCCGAACGCATCCGCCGCATCTCGCCGGCCGTCAAGATCGTGATCGCCGGCGACGCGCCGCGCAGCGGCATGCTGCTGCGGGCCGTGCGCGGAGGCGTGGTCGACTGGATCGACCTCGGCGCGGACGACGACGACATGTGCGCGCGGATCGCCGCGGCGCTTGAACTCGGACGCGAGGAGCGTCGGCGCGACGAGCGCGTGTCGCGCCTCAAGGGGATCTGCCAGCGGCTCGGCGAGACGCGCGGCGAGTTCGTGCGGCAGATGGACTCGTTGGGCGCCGACCTCGCGCATGCCGCCGAGGAGATGCGCGGCCGCGTCGACGAGGCGGCGATGGCGGGCGAGTTCCGCGGGCTGATCTCGCAGGAACTCGACGTCGAGGACCTCCTGCGGACGTCGATGCAGTACCTGCTCACGAAGACCGGCCCGACGAACGCGGCGGTGTTCCTGCCGGGCTCGAAGTCGAACCAGTTCGGACTCGGCGCCTACGTCCACTACGACTGCCCGCGGGCCTCGGCCCAGCCGTTCCTGCAGAGGCTGTGCGACGACGTCTGCCCGCGGCTCGCGGCGACCGACGAC
>JBIIYI010000436.1:0-2970 GCA_044346895.1 Phycisphaerales bacterium | reverse complement strand
CCGGCGGCGGCTTCCGCACCATCCCGAGCGAACCCGGCCGCTCGGTGATCGGCGCGGGGGCGAGGACGTCGCGCGCGCACGCGACCACGGTGGATCGCGTGGCGGCAAGGCACATCGGCCCGTAGGATGCGCGCCGCGTGCCGGGATGCGCGCCGCAGGCCAGGCCCCGATGCCGTGTGCGCCAACTTGCAGGAAACACGATGAAGTACACCACGATCGCCGCCGCCTCCGTCGTCACCGCGCTTCTCCTCGCCGCCGCGCCCGCGCTGCCCCTTGCGGCATCCGCGCCCTTTGCGCAGGACGCCGCGCAGGCGGCGGTCGCGCCGAGCTCGATCACGATGGATCCCATCCACTCGATGGCGATCTTCCGCGTCCAGCATCTCGGCGCAGGCTTCTTCTACGGACGTTTCAACGAACTCGCGGGTAGCGCCACCTGGCCGCTCGACGACGGCGCCGCGCCGACCTTCGACGTGAAGGCCGAGGTGAGCAAGGTCGATACGGGCAGCGAGAAGCTCGACGGAAACCTGCAGGGGCCGAACTTCTTCAACCAGGCCGAGTTCCCGACGATCGAGTTCAAGTCGAAGTCGGGCGAGCGCGTCGGAGAGCGGCACTGGAAGGTGAAGGGCGACCTCACGCTCCGGGGCGTGACGAAGGAGATCGAAGTCGACTGCACGATCAGCGGCATCGGCAAGGGGCCGACCGGACAGAAGGTCGGATTCGAGTGCATGTTCACGATCATGCGCGCGGACTACGGCATGAAGTGGGGGATCGAGGCGCCAAAGGGCGCGCTCGGCAACGAGGTGCGCATGACGATCTCGCTTGAGGGCGACGTCGCGAAGGCGGCTGGCTGACCGATGGACGGCGTCGTCGGTTACATCGTGTCGGTGGTCGTGATTCCCGCGGTCGTCGCGGCGGCGGTCGCGTCGATCGGACTGGCGACGCCGCTCCGGCGCCGCGCGTGGGCGGTCGAGGTCTTTCCGGCGGCGGGACTTGCGCTTGCGTTTCTCGTGAGCTTCACGAACGAACTCGGCTGGACCGCGCTCGTGCGCAGGTTCGTCACGGTCGCGGGCGACGACGCGCCGTTCGAGCGCTGGCATTGGCTTGGGATCGTCGCGGCGTTCCTCGTGTTGGCGGCTCCGCTGCTCACGTTCGCGCGCGCGCGCGTGCCGCGAGGAGGTGCGCCCTTCGCGACCCAGGCGGCGCTCGGCCTCTCCGCGGGGCTTCTCGCGGGTTTCGTCCAGTTTCCGCAGTCGAACGTGCTGTCGCAGCTCGGTCTCGCCGGACTCGTGCTCGCGTCGGGGTCCGCGGTGGCGCTTGCAGGCGGCGCCTTCCACTGGATCGCGTGGGGAAGTTTCGGCGTGATCGCCGCGCTCGCCGGCATCGGCGGATTCGCGTCGCTCGCCGTGATGTGCGGCGCGATGAGCGTCGCCGCGCTCGCCTTCGCGATCCTCGGCGCGCTCGGCGGTCGCCTCGTCAAGGACGCCGCGCCGGTCGAGAGCGCCGGCGCACCGATGCTGGCGGCCGCGGTCATGCTCGCGCTCGCCGCGCGGTGCGGTGATTTCTACGACCAATCGAGGACGCCCGACTTCCTCTGGTGGATGACGGCCCTCGTACCCGGATTCGCACTCTTCTTCATCCGTCCGTCGCTGCGCGCTCCGTCGATCGGAGCCGCGACGTTCTGGCGCACGCTCGGCGCGGCGCTCGCGGGGGTCGCGATCCTCGGCGCGGCGCTCGCGATCGACGCATCGAAGCCGGGCGACGGCGGCGAGCAAGAGGATCCCTACGCCGACATGTACGGCGGGTGAGTCCTTCCGGTCGACGCGGCGTGCGCGTTCAGCAGCCCTCGCCGTTCTCGTCGAACATGATCTCGAACGATCCGACGGCCGCATCGCCCCCGAGCGTGAACCGGACCGCGAGGCGGCGACTCTTCGGGCCCTCGCGCTGCGCCGCGTGCGAGAGTTCGATGCGTACGCGCACCGGTGCGCCCGTCGGGATCTGCCTCGACATGCGCAGATCGAGCGAGGTTCCCCACACCGGGAAGGCCTTCGTCGCGTAGCCGAGCATGCGCAGCGTCGAGACGATCGCGGCATCGCCCGCGAGTCGGATCGCAAGCGGCATCGAGACGAAGCCGACCGGACTCGAGACGGCGAGGTCGAACTCGTACGCGTGCGTTCCCACGCTTGCGGCGGCGGTGTAGGCGAAGCGCTCCTCGCAGAGATCCTCGCGCAGCACCTTGCTCGAGAGCGGTGCGATCGCGTCGAGCGCGATCGGCGTTGACTCGGCTTTGGCGGCGACGAGCGAACTCCATGCGTGACCGCGCGCGAGCGGCTCGTCGAGTCCGGATGCGCGTGGCGTCGTGCGGGCGATCGAGCCGTCGGCGCGCAGCACCAGCATGCCGCCGCTGCGGCGGCCGTTGAAGGTGCTCGCGAGCGACGCGCAGTAGGCGCCGACATGCTGGACGACGATGGGGTCGCCCACCGCGAGACCCGACGTGTCGGTCGCGGGGAGGAGCGTGTCTCCCGAGAAGCAGAGCGGTCCGCCGAGCGCGTCGCCGCCCTCCGCCGCGAGCGTGCGTCCGTCGGGCCCGAGCACCGGGTGGTGCCACGAGAGCAGGGTGACCTTCGCGAGCTGGTCCGTACCGACGTCGACGATCGTCCAGCGTCTGCCGCGCACCGACTTCACGGCGACCACCGCTCCGAGCAGCGCGACCGCGTCGCCGACGAGCGCATGGCCGGGCTCGAACCAGTGCTCGAAGCGTGCGTCGAGGGCCGGGACCAGCGCGTCCGCAAGGGCTTCGATCGATGGGAAGCGGTCCTTCCCGGAGAAGGGAATGCCGAGGCCGCCGCCGAGATCGAGCACGGTGGGCAGGACTCCCGTGCGGCCGGAGATCGCGCGGGCGAGCTCGGCGAGGTGCCTCGCGAGCTGTACGAACGGCTCGACGTGATCCATCTGCGTCCCGACGTGCGCATG
>JBIIYI010000435.1:0-2979 GCA_044346895.1 Phycisphaerales bacterium | reverse complement strand
CGCGTTCAGACACCGAGCGCACGCGTTCGAGCATTCCTCCCTCCGGAGGGTCCGCGTGACGCACCTCGCCGCCCCGCCGCTTCTCCTCGAGCTTGCGTTCCATCCTGGAAGCGCGTGGCTCCTCCTCCTCCTTCCGATCGCGGTCCTCGCGTTCGTCCGCCACCGGCGCCGCCGCCGCGCGACCATCGCGTTCAGCGCGCTCGCCGCCGTCGACCACGCCCCCGGGGGGCGGTGGGCGCGGCTGACGGTCGTCCTGCCCATCCTGCGCGCGGTGGCGATCGTCCTGCTCGTGGTCGCGATCGCGCGGCCGGTCGAATCGAACGAGTCGGCGAAGACGCTTGTCGAGGGCGTCGCCATCGAACTCGTGATCGACCGCTCCGACTCGATGCGCGCGCTCGACTTCTCGGTGGATGGCGCGCGCGCGAACCGCCTCGACGCGCTCAAGGAGATCGCGACGAAGTTCATCACGGGCGGCGAAGGCTTCGAGGGACGCGGCACCGATCTCGTGGGCGTCGTCGTCTTCGCGCGCAACGCCGACAGCATCGTGCCGCTCACGCTCGATCACGACGTCGTCGTCGACGCGATCGAGCAGATCCGCTTCCCGGAGGATGGTGGCGAGATGGGTACCGCGATCGGCGATGCGGTCGCGCTCGGAATCGACAAGTTGAAGGACGCCTCCGACCGCGCCAACCGCGACGGGCGCACGCGGATCAAGTCGCGCGTCCTCGTCCTCCTCACCGATGGCGAGCAGAACGCCGGCGAACTTTCGCCGGACGAGGCCGCGGCGCTCGCGAAGTCGACCGACGTCCGTCTGTACACCGTCGGTCTCGGAACCGAGGGCGTCGCGGAGGTTCCCTTCAAGACGCCGTTCGGCATGCAGCTCCAGCGCGTCCCGGTGTCGATCGATGAGAAGACGCTCACCCGCATCGCCGAGGCGACCGGCGGCCGGTACTTCCGCGCGACCGACAGCGAGAGCCTGCGCCGGATCTACGAGACGATCGACCGCCTCGAGAAGAGTTCGATCGAGGAGACGAAGCTCGTGCGCTACCGCGACCTGGCGGTCGAGGGCGCGATCGTTCCCGTCCCGATCCTCGGCGCGATCGCCCTTCCTCCGATCCTCGGACTCGCACTGATCGTGCTGGCGATCGAGGCGCTGCTGGCCGCCACGCGGCTGAGGACGCTCGCATGACTCTCGCCGACACCGGCTTCGCCTTCGAGCGGCTCGACGGACTCTGGTGGCTCGTCGCGGCGGCGATCTGCATCGCCGCGCTGGCGTGGCTCGCCGCATGGCGCCGTCGCGCACGCACCGCGCTCGCCGACGCGCGCCTTCTCGATCGCATCGCACCGAACGTCCTCGGCGCGCGGACGGGCGTGCGTGCCGCGCTGCTCGCCTCGGCCGCCCTCCTCCTCGCGGTCGCCCTGCTCGACCCGCGCGTGGGCGGCAGGACCGAACAGGTCGAGCAGTCGGGCATCGACGTGATCGTGGTCGTCGACGTCTCGCGCAGCATGCTCGCCGAGGATGTCGCGCCCGATCGGCTCACGCGCGCGAAGCAGTTCGCCACCGATCTCATCGACGCGCTCGGAAGCGACCGCGCCGGACTGATCGAGTTCGCGGGCGTTCCCGCGCTGCGCTGCCCGCTCACCTTCAACCACCGGGCGTTCCTGACCCAGCTCGAGACGCTGACGCCGCAGGCGACCGTCCGCGGCGGATCGCTCCTCGGCGACGCGATCCGGCTGGCGGCGTCGTGCCTCGATGGCGAGGGCGTCGGCAAGGTGATCGTCGTCCTCTCGGATGGCGAGGACATGGAGAGCGCTCCGGTCGAGGCGGCCGCCACCGCGGCCCGCGAGAAGGGCGTGCGCGTCCTCACGGTCGGGATCGGCGACCGCAACGAGGGCGCGCGCATTCCCGTCGCGAGCGGCAGCAAGCGGCAGTACCTCGTCCACGACGGCCAGGAGGTCTGGACCAAGATGGATCCGACCCTCCTCGCGGAGGTCGCGAAGGCCGGCGACGGCTTCTTCATCGAGGCCGGCACCGGACAGGCCGACATGACCGAAGTCGCCGCGCTCCTTCGCCAGGGCCTCGCCACGAAGGCTCGATCGCAGGCGACGGTCACGACGAAGGAACCGCTCTTCCCGTACCTCGCGGGGCTTGCGCTCGTGCTCGTCGTGCTCGAGTCGACGCTCGGGCAGCGCGCGACGCGACCCTTCACGCAAACCGCGGAGGCGATCGAACCATGAACACGCTCCGACCGTCCCGTGCGCTCGAGGCCGTCCTCTCGGCGGGCGTCCTCTCATCGGCCTCATTCGCATCGCTGCAGGCCGCGTCGCAGCCCGTTCCCGCGGTCGACGCGCGGGGACTGGAATCCGCGGATGCCGCGCCCGACTCGATCGCCGCTCCTCCCGCGGGCGCGAGTCCCGAAGCGATCTACAACGCCGGCGTGGCTCGCTTTCGCGCCGGAGATTTCGCGAGGGCGACCGAACTCTTCGCGCGCGCGGCGGTCGCGTCGAGTCCATCGACGACGGCCCGCAGCATGTACAACCGCGGCACGAGCCGTTACGCGGAGGCGGTGGCGAATCTGCAAGCCGGACCGGGCGGAAATGCGGTCGAAGACTCGAGCGGAGGCCCGGAAGAGAACGCCGGGACACGTGCGGCCGGTTCGCGTGAACAGACGATCGCCGCACTCGAATCCGCACTGCGCGATCTCAAGGACGCGATGCGTGCGGATCCGTCGAATCGCGACGCGCGCGTCAACGCCGAGCTGGCGCATCGCGTGCTCAAGCAGTTGAAGCAGCAGGATCAGCAGCAGAACCAGGATCAGCAGCAACAGCAGGATCAGCAGCAGAAGCAAGATCAACAGCAACAGCAGGATCAGCAGCAACAGCAGGACCAGCAGCAGAAGCAGGATCAGCAGCAGAAGCAGGATCAGCAGCAGAACCAGGATCAGCAGCAGAACCAAGATCAGCAGCAGAAGCAGGATC
>JBIIYI010000434.1:0-2982 GCA_044346895.1 Phycisphaerales bacterium | reverse complement strand
CACTCGATCCGCGTGAACGCGATCGGCGAGGGAAGCGCCGACGAGCAGAAGATCCGGTGCGCGGACGGACTGATCAAGCTGCTCGAGGTGGCGAAGCCCTACGAACTCAACGTCATCGTCGAGAACCACGGCGGGCTCTCGTCGGATGGCGTGTGGGTCGTCGACGTGATGAAGCTCGTCGCCGATCGGCGCCGCTGCGGCACGCTGCCCGACTTCGGCAACTGGCGCGACGGCTCTGGCAAGCTGATCGACCCGGTGCGCAACGTCGCGCTCGTCGTGCCGTACGCGAAGGGGATGTCGGCGAAGAGCTACGACTTCGACGACAAGGGCAACGAGACGCTCCTCGACTATCCGGCCATCCTCGACGTCGTCGCAAAGTCTGGCTACAAGGGTGCGATCGGCATCGAGTACGAGGGGAAGCGCATGTCCGAGCACGACGGCATCCTCGCGACGAAGAAGATCCTCGAGCGCTTCGGCTGCAAGGCGTGAGTCGCGGGTTCGTCGTCACCGCGGGTTCGTCGTCACCGCGGGTTCGTCGTCACCGCGCGTTCGCCGTCACCGCGCGTTCGCCGTCACCGCGGGGGCGGCGTCCATCCGTCCGGCGCGATCTCGAAGCGCGCGAACTCGAACGCCGGGCAGACGGTGCAGCCGACGAGCGTCCACGGACCGAGGCTGCGCGCGCGCTGCCAAGCATGCGCGGGAATCTCGATCTGCGGCCGCTCGCCGTCGAGGAGCGCCGTGCCGAGGACGCGCGTCTCGGGCGGGCGTCCGTGGCCCGCGATCGACAGTTCGAGCGGTGCGCCCGCATGGAAGTGCCAGATTTCCGCGGCATCCACGCGATGCCAGCGGTTGTCGACGCCGCCAGGCAGAAGGAAGTAGATCGAGGTCCCCGCGCCGCGCGAGCCATCCTCGGGGCGGTGGCGCCACGTCTCCCGGTAGAAGCCGCCTTCGGGGTGCGGGGCGAGATCGAGCAGTCGGATGATCTCGTCCGCCGTTTCCGGACGGTCGGGCAGTGGTATCGCGCCTGAGGATGCGGTCGGGGGCATGCGCACACCCTATACTCGCCGCCTGATTTCCGCCGCCGATTTCCTGGCGTGGAGAAAGCCCCCGCATGAGCCCTGCCACGATGACCGAATCGAAGACGACCCGCAACGCAGGCACCGAGACCGGTGCGATCCTCGTGACCGGCGCCGGCGGCGAGATGGGCCATGCGCTGCTCGAGGCGCTCGCGCACAGGTACCACGGCCGTCGCGAGATCGTGGCGATGGACCTGCGCGAGCTGCCCGCCGACCGGAAGGCGCATGCGCACGCGGCCTACGCGGGCGATGTGAGCGACCCGGAGATCGCCGAGCGGATCGCGCTCGCGCACGACGTGTCCGAGGTGTGGCACCTCGCGGCGTTGCTTTCGACGCGCGGCGAGAAGAGCCCCGAACTCGCGCTCAAGGTGAACGTCATGGGCAGCGCGAACATGCTGAAGCTCGCGGCGGAGAGCGCGTCGCGACGCGGAAGCGCCGTCAAGTTCATGTTCCCCTCGACGATCGCGATCTACGGCGTGCCGACGCTCGACGCGAAGCGCGCGGCGGGCCGCGTTTCCGAAGACCGCTGCCTCGAGCCGATCACGATGTACGGCGTCAACAAGCGCGCGGTCGAGGAGATGGGCCGCTACTACGCGCGCCACTACCGCCTGCTCGCGAGCGACCGCCTCGACTGCACCGTCGATTTCCGTTCGATCCGCTTCCCTGGGATCATTTCGGCCGACACAGTTCCAACTGGCGGCACGAGCGACTATGGCCCCGAGATGCTGCATGCGGCCGCGCAGGGCAAGCCGTACGCCTGCTTCGTGCGTCCCGACGCGCGCATCCCGTTCATGACCATGCCGGACGCCGTGCGTTCGCTCATGGAGCTCGCCGAAGCGCCGCGCGAGAAGCTCTCGCGCCTCGTCTACAACGTGGGCGCGTTCGCGCCGAGTGCGGCGGAGATCGCGGCGAAGGTGAAGGAGTTCTTCCCGAAGGCCGAAGTGACGTACGCGCCGACCCTCGAGCGCCAGCGGATCGTCGATTCGTGGCCCGAGGATGTCGACGATTCGGCCGCGCGCCGCGACTGGGGCTGGAAGCCCGAGCACGACTTCGACCGCGCGTTCGCCGAGTACATCGTGCCGAAGATCCGCGCGCGCTACGGGTGCTGAGGCGGCGGAAGCCTCGCTGCGACGGTCGTGCGCGAAGTGACGTGAACTGCGAGATTCCCGCGTCTGCGCGCGCGCCTTTCGGCTCTCTCCGGCATGCCGTCCGACGAGCTCTTTCCGACCACACGCGCGACGTGGCTGATGGACAGAATCAGCGACGTCGCTCGGGTTGATGCACCGGCGAGCGACGGTCTACGCGAAGCGCGCGAGCACGTGATGCGCCGCTACTACGAGCCGCTCGCAGCGTATCTCTCTGCAACGTCGTACCGCGATGTCGATGCGCCCTCGGCATTGGTCGCGGGCTTCTTCGTCGATCGCTTGAGCGATGACACGTATCTCGTCGCGTGGAAGGCGAGTGGAATGCTGCTGCGAAAGTGGCTGGTGAACGGACTGCTCTTTTGGGTGCGTACGGAAGTGCGGCGACGACGGCGAACGATGGAGCGCGAGCAGGCCGGTGGCGCGGCAGCGCTCGCGCTTGAGGTGTCTGGGTCGGCAGCACTGCATGCGGAGCGCGTCTTCGAGCGCGAGTGGGCGCGGAGCATCGTCAGCGATGCGTGCGAAGTCGTGGCCGAGCGATTGGTCGCGGAAGGCCTTGCGGATCGTTGGCAACACTTTCGACGGCACGTTCTCGACGGACTGAGTTACGAGGAGGTGGCGCGCGAGTCGGCGTGCGAGGCACGCGAAGTGCGCAACGCATGCAGGGTGGTTCGTGCGAGACTCGAGTCGGCGTTCGTCGAGTTGCTGCGCGCGGAGGGCGTTCGGGAAGGCGATCTCGGGAACGAGGTCAAGCGGATTCAATC
>JBIIYI010000060.1:0-10527 GCA_044346895.1 Phycisphaerales bacterium | reverse complement strand
GGCGACGACGGCATGCGCCTCGCGCTCTCGGTTCCCTCGGGCGAGATCCTCGGATTGCGCGCGATGTCGGTCGTCTCCGCGGCCGTGGTCGGCGCCGCGCTCGGGCTGTCGGGGCTCGCCCTCCAGACGCTCCTCCGCAATCCGCTCGCGTCGCCCTTCGTGCTCGGCGTCTCGAGCGGCGCGGGCTTCGGCGTGGCGTGCACGCTCGTCCTCGGCTACCTCTTCGCCGCGGGTGCGGCATCGTTCGCCACCGAAGCGACCGGCGCCGTGCTGGGCGCGTCGCTCGCCCTCGCGGTCGTGTCGCGCTTCGGTCGGTCCGGCGACGGGCACGATCCGACCACGCTCGTCCTCGCCGGCGTGATCCTCGGCTCGATCTTCAGCGCCGGAACGGTGCTCCTCGAGCAGCTCGTCCCGCACGGGCTGCGCGGCGACCTCCTCTCGTGGATGGCGGGGCGTCTCCCCGAGATTCCCGATCGCGCGCGGCTCGCCACGCTTGCGGCCGCGACCGCGCTTGGCTGGATGCTGCTTGCCCGCAGCGCGCGCGCGGTCGACGTCACGATGCTCAGCGACGACGAGGCCCGCTCGTCCGGCATCGAACTCGCCGCGCTTCGGATGCGACTCTTCTGGATCGGCGGAATCCTCGCGGGCTTCGCCGTCGCCTACGCGGGGCCGATCGGGTTCGTCGGGCTCGTCGGGCCGCACCTCGCGCGAAGGCTGCTCGGCGCGCATCACGCCGCGCTCGTGCCGGGTTCCGCGCTCGCGGGTGCGGCGCTCCTCGTCGCGGCCGACTTCGTGCGGCAGGTCGTCGATCTCGGCACCGGACGCCTGCCGGTCGGAGTGCTCACCGCGCTCGCCGGCGGTCCGGCGTTCCTCTGGCTCCTTCGAAGGGGCGCGTTCCGATGAATGCATCGAGCCGCATCGCGAACCACGACCACGCCGCGTCGGCCGGGCGGGCGGCGCTTCTGGCGGCGCAGTCGATCGCGCGTCGCTACGGCGCGTTCGAGGCGCTCGCCGAGACCACGCTCTCGATCGGCGTCGGCGAGATCGTCGCGCTCGTCGGCGCGAACGGCTGCGGCAAGAGCACGCTCCTCCGCGCGCTCGCCGGCATCGCGGATGGTTCGGGCGCGGTCCTCCTCGATGGCCGCGCGACCACGCGCGAGGCGGCCGCGCGCGTGCGCGCGTTCGTCCCGCAGCGACCGGAAGTCGCCGCCGACTTCACCGCGCGCGAGGTCGTCGAGCTCGGTCGAATCGCCCGCGGCTCCGACCCCGGCGCGGTCGACCTCGCACTTGCGGCGGTGGGGCTTTCCGCGCGCGCGGAGCGCCCCGTGCGACTCCTGTCGGGCGGCGAGCGTCAGCGCGTCGCGGTCGCGCGCGCGCTTGCCCAGATCGACGGCGCCGAGCGGCCGCTCCTCCTCCTCGACGAACCGTTCAGCGGCATCGATCCGGGCGAGGTCGCGCGCATCGTCGCCGCGCTCCGGGCGCTCGCCACGCGCGGCGCGGTGGTGCTTTCGCTGCATGAACCGGGCCTCGCCCGTGCGGTCGCGACGCGTGCGCTCGTGATGCGCGGCGGCCGGGTCATCGCGGACGGGTCGGCGCGCGGGACGCTGACGGCGGAGATCCTCTCCGAGGCGTACGGTCATCCGATGGTCGAATCCGTGGGCTGGCTTGCGCCCGACCTCGACGGGCGAGGGTAGGATGCGTCAATGAGCGGCCTGATCTGGGTCATCGTCATCTTCATCCTGCAGGCGGTGATCGCCTCGCTTGCGAAGCGCGCGCAGCAGAACGCGCAGCAGGGCGGCGCGAAGGGAAGCCCGACGCGCATTCCGAAGGCTCCGACCGCGCGTCCATCGAATCCCGCCTCGACCGGCGCGCCATCGGGCGCTCCTTCAGGTGCGTCCGATCCGTTCTCGTTCGACTTCAGGTTCGACCCGTCGGCGAATACAGGCTCCAACTCGGGCTCCAACTCGGGCTCCACGTCCGTGATGCCCGGGATCGGACGCGATGGCGCGAACGCGACCCGTCCGACGCCGCCGCCTCCGCCGCGCGCGACGCCGGTCGTCAAGCGCCCGACGGCGATCGTGACCGGAAAGAAGTCGGCGGCCCAGAAGGCGTCGAAGCGCGCGGGTGACGGCGCGAAGCAGGGGCAGGGCTCGAAGCGAGCGGGTGGTGGCGGAGGCGGGGGAGGCGGAGGCGCCGTTCGCCCGCCGCAAGCGCCTCCGACCAGACCGATGGTCTCGCCCGCAAGGGCGGCCGTCATGCGTCGCGACGAACCCGAGGAAGCCGACGCGATGGCGAGCCGCGCCAAGGTGGCGCAGAGCGTCGCGAAGATCCGTTCCATCGAGTCGAGCGTCTCCGCCGCGCACGTGGGTGGCCTCGGCGGCGGGAACCAGGTGCATCGGCCGCTCTCGACGAAGGGCGGCGTGGGAAGCGGTCAGGCGGGGAACGCGGGTGCCTTCTCCACCCAGCGGATCGCCGAAGTGCTCCGGAATCCGCAGCGGATCCGCGAGGCGATCATCCTGTCCGAGGTGATCGGCCCGCCGCGCGGCATGCGCTGACCCTCGAAACCCGAAGTAGGGTGCGCGATCGGCTCGCTTCCGGCCTCGACGCGCACAACCCGGTTCGCAATCGACGTTTGGGCGACTTCTCGGCGGGATATCCCCACGAACCCCGCGCGTTCGCGGACGATCGCCTCCGGTCGGGCGCACCGCGGCCGAGTTTGGTATTCTCCCGACCCCGCGGCAGGACCGCGCCAACACCCATGATCGATATCCGCAAACTGAAGGAACTTGTCCGCCTCATGGTCGAGAACGACCTGACCGAACTCGATCTCCGCGATGAGCAGGAGACGGTGACGGTCAAGCGCCCCGGCCTCCACGTCCCGCCGCAGGTCGTGTCCGCGCCGGTCGCGTACGCGGCGCCCGCGGCGCATGCCGCCCCGGCTGCCGCAGCCGCCTCGGCGCCAGCCGCACCAGCCGAGCAGCTCCCGGCGATCGAGAGCCCCATGGTGGGCACGTTCTACGCCGCGCCCGGACCGGACAAGACGCCGTTCGTGACGGTCGGCTCGAAGGTGGGCCCCGACACCACGGTCTGCCTCATTGAGGCCATGAAGATCTTCAACGAGATCAAGGCCGAGACCACGGGCACCGTCGAGGAAGTCCTCGTCAAGAGCGGCCAGGCCGTCGAGTTCGGCCAGAAGCTCTTCCGCATCCGTCCGAGTTGATCCTTCACGCGCCGAACGGTCGTGCGGAGCGCTCCCCGGCGCTCGCGACCGCATCCGGGCCCACAGTCTCGCCCCGCCGCGCGCGGCGGCGATCCAGCAGGTAACGCATGTTCAAGCGCATCCTCATCGCGAATCGTGGCGAGATCGCCCTTCGCGTCATCCGAGCCGCGAAGGCCCTCGGCATTGAGACGGTCTGCGTGTATTCGACCGCCGACAAGGACGGACCCTGGCTCGAGCACGCCGATCAGGCGGTCTGCATCGGCCCCGGTCCGAGCCCGCAGAGCTACCTCCGCATCGACCGCATCATCGCCGCGGCGGAAGTGTCGCATGCCGACGCGATCCACCCCGGTTACGGCTTCCTCTCCGAGAACGCCCACTTCGCGGAGGTCTGTCGAGACTCCGGCTTCGAGTTCATCGGTCCGTCGCCCGAGGCGATGGCGCTGCTCGGCGACAAGGTGAGCTGCAAGAAGATGGCGCGCAAGGTGGGCACGCCCGTCTTCCCGGGCACCGAGGACGCGATCGAGGACATCGACGAGGCCGTCAAGGTCGCCGGCGAGATCGGCTACCCGGTCATCGTGAAGGCGGCGGCGGGTGGCGGCGGCCGCGGCATGCGCGTCGCCCGCGACGAGGCGCAGCTGCGCGCCGGCATCGAGAGCGCGCGGCAGGAGGCGACCGCGGCCTTCGGCAACGGAAGCGTCTACATCGAGAAGTTCCTCGAGAACGCGCGCCACTTCGAGGTCCAGACGATCGGCGACAAGCACGGGAACGCCGTGCACCTCTTCGAGCGCGACTGCTCGAGCCAGCGCCGCCATCAGAAGCTGATCGAGGAGGCGCCGAGCCCCGGCGTCGATCCCGAGAAGCGCAAGAAGGTCTGCGAGAGCGCGGCCGCGCTCATCGCGAGCGCGAAGTACTCGGGCGCCGCGACCGTCGAGTTCCTGATGGACGCGAAGCAGAACTTCTACATGCTCGAGGTGAACACCCGCGTGCAGGTCGAGCACCCGGTGACCGAGATGATCACCGGCATCGACATCGTGCGCGAGCAGATCATGGTCGCGTCGGGCAAGCCGCTCTCGGTGAAGCAGTCGGACATCAGGGTGAATGGTCACGCGATCGAGTGCCGCATCAACGCCGAGGATCCCGACCGCGGCTTCATGCCGCAGGCCGGCCTCATCGAGACGTTCGCGGCCCCCGGCGGCCTCGGCGTGCGTCTCGACAGCCACGCGCGCGCGGGCTACCGCATTCCGCCGAACTACGACTCGATGATCGGGAAGCTCATCGTGCACGGGCCGACGCGCGAGATCGCGATCGCGCGCATGAAGGTCGCGCTCGACGAGTTCCGGATCGGTCCGGTGCGCACGACGATCCCGCTGCACCGGAAGCTCATGGACAACCCCGACTTCGCGAACGCGACCTTCGACATCCACTACGTCGAGCGTCTGCTGAAGGCGCAGGAAGCCGCGAAGGCGAAGGCCTGACGCATGGGGGGCGCGGCGATCGGCGACGACACGACGCTCGCGGACATCGAGTCCGCGCGCATCCGCATCGCCGACGGCGTGGTGCGCACGCCCTGCGTCCACTCGCCGAGCCTCTCGCGGATCTCGGGCTGCGAGGTGTTCGTCAAGCTCGAGTACCAGCAGCGCACCGGCAGCTTCAAGGAGCGCGGCGCGCGCAACGCGCTGCTCCAGCTTTCGGCCGAGGCGCGCCGGCGCGGCGTGACCGCGGCGAGCGCCGGCAACCACGCGCTCGCGCTCGCCTGGCATGGACGCGATCTCGGCATTCCCGTGACGGTCGTCATGCCGAAGGTGGCGCCGCTCGTGAAGCAGGCGCGCTGCCGCGAGCTCGGCGCGCGCGTCGAGATCCACGGCGCCAACATCGCCGAGGCGAAGGAACTCGCCGAGAAGTTCGTGGCAGAGGAAGGGCTGACCTACGTCCACGGCTTCAACGACGCCGCGATCATCGCGGGCGCGGGCACCGTGGCCCTCGAGGTGCTCGAGGAAGTGCCTGATCTCGACGCGGTGGTGGTGCCGGTCGGAGGAGGCGGCCTCATCGCGGGCGTCGGCATCGCGATGAAGGAGCTGCGCCCGTCCGCGAAGGTGATCGGCGTCGAGCCGCAGCGCGCGGCGAGCTTCGAGGAGGCGATCCGCGCGGGGCAACCGACCCGCATCGCGATGGATCCCACGCTTGCCGACGGCCTCGCCGTGCCGGAGGTCGGAGCGCGCGCGTTCGCGCTCGCGAAGTCGCGCGTCGACCGCGTCGTCACCGTCGGCGAGGAACTCATCTCGCTCGCGATCCTGCGGCTCGTCGAGATGCAGCATGGCGTCGTCGAGGGTGCGGGCGCCTCGCCGCTCGCGGCGCTTCTTTCGGGGCAGTTGCCCGAACTCGCGGGGAAGAAGGTGGTCCTCCTCCTCTGCGGCGGCAACATCGACCCGCTCGTCCTCTCGCGCGTGATCGAGCACTCGCTCGCCTTCGACGGGCGTCTCGTGCAGTTCTCCGCGACCATCAGCGACCGGCCGGGAGGTCTCGCCGAACTCGCCGCGACGATCGCGGCCGCGGGCGCGAGCGTGCAGGACATCCGGCACGAGCGCATCTTCGGCGGGCCGGACGTCTCGCGCGTCCGCGTTTCCTGCGTCGTCGAGACGCGCGACGCGCGCCACGCCGACGAACTGCTCGAGACCGTGCGCGCGCGCGGCATCGCCGTCCACGAGCGGGTGCGCCCGCAGGCGCAGGGCTGACATGCCGACGGTCGTGATTCCGGCCTACAACGAAGGGAAGGGCGTCGCCCGATGCCTGCGATCGGTGCTGGCCGACGGTATCGACGGACTCGCGGTGGCCGTGGTGCCGAACGCCTGTCGCGACGACACCGCCGAGCAGGCGCGCTCGGTGCCCGTCCCGGCGGGAGCGCGCGTCCTCGTGGTCGAGACGCCCGAGGGCGGCAAGACCAACGCGATCAACCTCGGCGAGCGCGCGCTGCGCGACGCGGGACTCGACGCGTACCCCCGGCTCTTCCTCGACGGCGACATCGAACTCGCGCCCGGCACGCTGCGCGCCATCTTCGAGCGCGCGGGTCGCGACGGCGCGCGCGTGGTTGCCGCGCAGCCGCGCTTCGAGACCTCGCGCAGCGACATCCTCGTGCGTCTCTACTACGCGGCGGACTACTTCAATCCCTACCACTGGACCACCGCTCCGAACGGCTCGGGCACCTACTGCGTTTGCCGCGAGGGGCGCGCGCGGTGGGGGGACTTCCCGAACGTGATCGCCGACGACAGCTACGTCGAGCGGCAGTTCGCCCGCTCCGAGCGCGAGACCGTCGTCGGCGCGTTCGCGACCGTCCGCGTGCCGCGCCTCTACAAGGCGCTGCGCGCGATCTCGGCGCGCAAGCGCGAGGGCGCCCGGGAACTCGAGCCGATCGCGCCGCTCCGGAAGGACCAGCACGATGCTTCCGGGACCTTCGGCGCGGTCGGACGCGCTTGCCTCGTGCGGCCGTGGCTCCTGCCCGCGTTCGCGGTCTGGGCGATGACGAAGTGGCTCGAGCGCGTCGAGCGCCACAAGGTGGCCGCGAAGACTGGCACCGACCGCTGGCAGCAGGACACGACCAGCCGCGAGTGATGAGCCGCGCGTGACGTGCCGCGCGTGACGAGCCGCGCGTGATGAGCCGCGCGAGCGGCCCGTCGGCGACCGCGATTCGACCGTGCCAGCGTCCCTCGCCGTGCGTCGCGCGCGAAAAGTGCCGTTCTCGGACGGGTACGGACCGCCTTTTCCTCCACAACCGCGCATTCCTTGCAGATGTCTGAACTGCTCCATCCGGGACGCCGATGCCAAGCGTCGCAGGAGTGCCCGCGAGCCAATGGAGGGTTGGCGGGAGCGTGCAACAAGGGAGTAAAGCCATGCGCGACGGATTCAATTTCAATGAGAAGGACGTCCTGACCACCGGCGAAGTCGCCCGGATCTGCAACGTGGCGAGCCGCACGGTGAGCAAGTGGTTCGACTCCGGGCAGCTCCAGGGCTACCGGATTCCGGGATCGAAGGATCGCCGCATCCCGGTCTCGAACCTGATGCAGTTCATGAAGAAGCACAACATCCCGATGGACGGACTCATGAGCGGCGCCCCGCGCGTCCTCATCGTCGACACGGATGCGAACGTCGCCGAGACGCTCTCGAAGGTGCTCAAGGAGCAGACGCGCTACGACGTGCACGTCGCCCACGGCGCGTTCGCCGCCGGCGCCGAGTGCGAGAAGTTCCGTCCGCACGTGATGCTGCTCGACGTCCACATGCCCGAGGCGGAGAGCGGCGCGTTCTGCGCGTTCGTCCGCGGCTCGGAGGACCTCCAGATGACGAAGATCATCGGCATGTCGAGCCGCCTGACCGACGGTCAGATCAACCAGCTCGTCGGCCGCGGCTACGACAGCGTGCTGCGCAAGCCGTTCACGGTGCGCCAGGTGATCGACATGATCGAGAACGCCCACGCGCTGGTCGCGTGACGCGACGACGGGACACGAAGGAAGTTGAACACGCGCGCGCAGGGAACTCCCTGCGCGCGCGTGTTTTTCGGCCAACGCAGCGCCCGCGCCGCCAGTTGCGGGAGGATGTCGAATCGGTTCTCCTTCCCGCGTGATCCTCGCCGCGGGCGACATCCTCGATCTCGATCTCGATTTCGCGCTCGACTTCGCCGGCGCGCTCCTCGGCGCCGGCATCGGCGCGGTCGTGCGCGACCGCGTGGTCCACGTGGCGCGCGCACGCTTCGCACGCGCCGATCTCGGAGTGCTCGTCTCGAATCTCGCCGCATGCGCCGTGGTGGCGCTCGCGGCCATGCTTCCGCGCGAGTGGCACGGGCTTGTCGTCCTCGGCTTCTGCGGCGGACTCTCGACTTGGAGCTCGCTCGCGGTCGACGTCGCCGGCATGATCCGCGAGGGACGGTGGGGCCGGGTCGCGCTGCATGTTCCGGTCGCGTGCGCCGCGGCCGTCGCGATCGTGGTCGTGCTCGCCCGCCTCACCGGCGGAGGTGGCGCATGACGCCGGGTTCGACCTCCGCGCTCGCGAGGCGCCTGGCGCTCGTCGCGATCGGTGGCGCGCTCGGAGCCGCGCTCCGGTTCGTCGTCACGGTCGCGCTCCCTGAGGCGGCGCACGAGCCGTGGCTCGCGGCACCGGCGCTGCTTGCGGTCAATCTGTCGGGGGCGCTCGTCGCCGGCTTCCTGCGCGGGGTCCTCGCGGTCGAGGAGGCGCGCGGACGCGATGTCGCGGGCGTCGAGGCGTTCTTCGTCGTCGGGCTCTGCGGCGGCTACACGAGCTACTCCGCCTTCGTCGCGGCGCTCGTCGAGGGTTGGAGCGCTTCGCCCGGCCTCTCGGCGTCGATCGCGGTCGCGACGCTCGTCCTCGCGCCGCTCGCCGCGCTCGGCGGCATGCGGCTCTCGGGCGGCTATCCTGCGCGGCCCGCAGGAAGCACCCGTTGAAGATCGCACTCTGCCAGATCAACGCGAGGATCGGCGACATCGCCCGCAACGAGGCGCGTCATGCCGAGACGATCGCGCGCGCGGCGGCCGCGGGCGCGCAACTGGCGGTCTTCCCCGAACTCTCGCTCCTCGGCTATCCGCCGCGCGACCTCGTCGAGCGGCATGGCGTCGCGGAGGGTGCGCTCGCGGCGGCGGAGCGGCTCGCGCGGATCGTCCCCGTCGGGATGACGGCGCTCGTCGGACTTCCGATCCGCGCCGAACGACGCCCGCTTGCGAACGCGCTCGCGATCCTGCGCGACGGACGCATCGCGGGCTTCGTGCGCAAGCAGCTGCTTCCGACCTACGACGTCTTCGACGAGGACCGCCACTTCGAGCCCGGAACCGCGTCGACCGTGTTCGAGCTGGGAGAAGCCCGCGTCGGCGCGCTGCTCTGCGAGGATCTCTGGCAGGCGGGCGACGTCGGCGCACGCCGCGCGTACGAACGCGATCCGGTGCGCGACGCGGTGGCGCAGGGGGCGCGCATCCTCGCGGTCGCGAGCGCAAGCCCGTTCGTCGCCGGCAAGGACGCGCTCCACCTCGAGATGCTCGTGCGCCGCGCCCGCGCGAGCGGCTGCTGGATCGCGAGCGTCAACGCGGTCGGCGGACAGGACGATCTCGTCTTCGACGGAGCGTCGCGCATCGTCGCGCCGGACGGCCGCGTCGCGGCCGCGTGCGCGCGCTTCGCCGAGGATCTCGTCGTCTTCGACACGGCGCGGCCCGCGGCGCCGCCGGTGGATCTCGCTCTCGGAGGGACGAAGTCGATCGCGGCGGCCGACGCCGACGCCGAGCGCTTCCACGCGATCGTCCTCGGCGTCCGCGACTATCTCGCGAAGACCGGCCACCGCCGGGTCCTCCTCGGCCTCTCGGGCGGCATCGATTCCGCGCTCGTGGCGGCGCTCGCCGCCGCGGCGATCGGCGCGGAGCACGTGACGGGCATCCTCATGCCGTCGCGCTTCTCGTCCGCAGGCTCGGTCACGGATGCCGAGGAATCGGCGCGGCTCCTCGGTCTCGGACGGATCGAGACGCTTCCGATCGACGCGGTCCATCGCGCGATCGAGTCGACCGTCGAAGGGCGCTTCGCGACCGACGGCCTCGCGGGCGAGAACCTCCAGTCGCGCGCACGCGGCCTGCTCGTGATGCTCGCCTCGAACGCGACCGGCGCGCTCGTCCTCACGACCGGCAACAAGAGCGAGTACGCGGCCGGATACGCCACGCTCTACGGCGACATGAACGGCGGACTCGCGCCGATCGGCGACCTCTACAAGACCGAGGTGTACGCGATGGCGCGCATGCTGAACGCGCGCTTCGCCGAGTTCGGATTCGCGCGCGCGCCGATTCCGGCGGCCAGCATCGAGAAGGCGCCGAGCGCGGAACTCCGGCCGAACCAGACCGATCAGGATTCGCTGCCGCCCTACGAGACGCTCGACGCGGTGCTGCGCGTCCTCGTCGACCGCGAGGGATCGGCCGCGGAAGCCGTCGCCGCGTCGGGCGCATCCCGCGAGCTCGTCGAACGCATCGCGACGATGCTCGACCGCGCGCAGTTCAAGCGCGACCAGGCCGCGATCATCCTGAAGCTCTCGCCGCGCGCCTTCGGCCGCGGACGGCGCTACCCGGTCGCGCAGGGGCACGACTGGAAGGCCGGTCGCTGATGCCGATCCGCGTGCTTCCGCCCGAACTCGTCAACCAGATCGCCGCGGGCGAGGTGGTCGAGCGGCCCGCGAGCGTCGTCAAGGAACTCGTCGAGAACGCGATCGACGCGGGCGCGCGCCGCGTGTCCGTCGAGGTCGAGGGCGGGGGAGTCGAACTGGTGCGGGTGACGGA
>JBIIYI010000059.1:0-10565 GCA_044346895.1 Phycisphaerales bacterium | reverse complement strand
CGGCGGACGAAAGGTCCATGACCGGCGAGGTCAGCGTGGCCGGGCCGCCGTCGAGATCCTGGCTACCGGCCGTGCCGCCGGCGATACCGATGCCCGTCATGAAGCAGCGCGTGCCCGAGCCGGGGGTCGCATCGGCCGAAGGCGACGCGGAGAGTCCGGCGCTCGCGGTACCGACCGGAACGCCGAGCGCCCACTGACCGCTCGTCACCGTTCCTTCCGCTGCGAACGACCATCCGCTGGCGGTTCCTTCAAAGCTCTCTGCGACGATCGTCGACGAACCCGTCTGCACGGGAACGGAGAAGAACGCCGAGGGCGCCGTCGCGGGGTCGAAGGTCGGGCCGCCGTTCGAGAGGGTGGCGCCGACGTAGTAGCGCACCACGTCGCCGCAGTCGACGTCGGGGAAGGTCGCGAGGTAGCTGTTCGAGCCGGTCGAGGCGAGCGGATACGCGGAGTAGGAGCCGCCACCGTTGACCGAGACGTAGAGGTTCGCCGAACCCGCGACGACCGAGCCGCCGCCCTGGATCGCCGTGTTCACCGTGAAGGTGTTGGCGGTGTCCGGATTGAGCGACGCCGGGCGTCCGGCGGGGTAGGTGAAGGTCAGGTTGACGGGCGGACGGTTCATGAACACGTCGATGCCGCCGCAGCGGCCGATGACGAGGTCCTTCCAACCGTTGCCGTCGATGTCGAACACCGCGACGTCGAAGACCGACGAGATGCTCGCGGTCGGGATGATCGAGCTCTGGTTCGTCAGCATGCCCGAGCCGACCACGCCCGTGTTGCGCCAGATCTTGGTGGTGCGGCCGGACGACGGGCAGAAGGGCCCGAGGTCGGCGTCGACGTCGCAGATGATGACGTCGAGGAGGCCGTCGTTGTCGAGGTCGGACATCACGACCGCGTTGCCGAACTCCGACGGGCTGCCGGTGATCGTGTACGACGTGAAGTTCGCGAAGCCGTCGGCGCCGTTGCCGGTGTTGATGAGGATCTTGTCGGCGCCGTCGTCGACGACGCAGAGGTCGAGGCGGCCGTCGTTGTTGAGGTCGCCGATCGCGTGGTTGTAGGGCGCGCCGGCGACGGCCAGATCGGGGCCGTCGAACGAGTTGCCGAGGCCGTCCGCCTTCGAGTAGATGGTCGCGACGTTCTGGCCGCCCGTGAGCGTGTTGATGCGCACGATGTCGAGCTTGCCGTCGCCGTTCATGTCGCCCGCGGCGGCGGCGTTGCCGAACGCCGAGTCGAGCTGCGTCGAGGTCATGCGCGACGTGGTGGTGTCGACGAAGAAGCCGGGGTTCGCAGCGCCGAGGTTCACGAGGAACTTATTGTTGAAGTCGAGCGTGCCGGTCTCGCCCGGGCTCTGCTGGCACTCGCCGGCGTCCGCGGTGTCGCCGTCGGCGTTCAGGTCGATGCAGATCGTGCCGCTCGTCTCGGGCGTGTCGTAGTCGGTGTAGAAGAGGTCGACGTAGCCGTCGCCGGTGAAGTCGCCCACCGCGAGATCGCAGAAGCGGGGGTTCGCCACGGCGCCGCTCATCGCGAAGAGCTGCGGGATGCGGGCGTCCTCGAAGCGGAAGCCGCGCCAGTTGCCGCTCGCGTCGTCGCCGAGGTTCATGTAGACGCGCGGCTGGCCGAGCAGCGTCGACACGTGGTCGCTCATGGTCGTCGCGGTGACGAGGTCGAGCCAGCCGTCGTTGTTGACGTCGATCACCTTCACGTCGCGGTCGTTGACCGAGTCGAGCATGCCGAACGAGCCGCCGACGTCGGTCGCGGTGCCGTAGTCGGCGGTGCGGTCGACGAGCACGCCGTTCTGGTTCATGAAGAGGATGTCGCGGAAGCCGCCCTGGATCGATCCCGGGAACTTGCGCATGCAGATCAGGTCGGTGTCGCCGTCCTGGTCGAAGTCGCCCCAGGCGAAGTCCTTCTCGAGGTTGTCGTTGACGAGGAGGCTCGAAGCCGCCGAGAGGCGCGTCGAGGTCTCGTTGACGTAGTTCACCCACTGCGCGTGGGCGCCGCCCGCGACTGCGGCGGCGACGCCGAGGCCGAGGAGGGAGTTCGTGGAAAGGAGGGAAAGGCTTCGCATGCTTGAAGGCTCCGAATGGTTCCGCGGCATCCGTCTCTCGGGGCCGGGAAGGTCTCTCTCGAACGTTCTGACGTCGCGGTGGGTCAGGGTACCCGAACGCGCTCTGACTTCCGCGGTCGCCCGACTGGTCGGCCGACCGGCGGGGACTGGTTCACGTTACTGGCACGGCCCCCACGAGCTCAGGAGGGTCGCGAGGTCGCCGGCGCCGGTGATCCCGTCGCCGTCGAGGTCGTACGCGGCGCCGCCCCAGCCGCCGAGGAGAGCGGCGAGGTCGCCCGCGAGGACGAAGCCGTCGCCGTCGAAGTCGGCGGTGCACGGCGCGCAATCGTCGGGCACGCCGTCGAGGTTCTTGTCGGGCGAACCGTTGAAGATCTCGACGAGATCGACGGTGCCGTCGTTGTCGCAGTCGAGCGACGTGTCGAGGCCGTCGCGCGCGGCCGCCAGCAGGAAGCCCTGCATGTCGGTCGAGTTGATGAGGCCGTTCTGGTCGATGTCGCCGATCGCGCAGGGGCTGTCGGCGTTGAACGCGATGCCCTGGCAGTCGACGAAGGTCGCGAAGTCCTCCATCGTCATGTTGCGGTCGCCGTCGATGTCGTACTCGTCGCGTCCGAGCGAATCGAGGAAGGCGATCATCTTCGCCTTGTCACCGGCGGAGAGCGCGGCGAACGCGGCCGCGGAGGCCGCGCCCTCGCCGAGCGGGCCGTGGGCGGCGATCGCCATGGTCACGCGGTCGGCGAAGGTGCCGCCGGCGGCGGCGCCGGTGTGGAGCATCGGATCGCGCGTGCGGAGGTTCCAGAGGGTCGGCGTGCGCATCTCGAGTTCGTTCGCGTCGCCGTCCTGCACGCCGTCTCCGAGCGTTCCCATGTCGTGGATGAGGAAGTCGGAGTAGGGTCGGATCGCCTTGTTGCGGATCGCGGCCTCGAGCGACGGCGCGCTCGAGGTGGTCCAGTCGCGCACGTGGCAGGCGTTGCAGCCGATGGCGTTGAAGATCACCTCGCCCGACATGCCGCTGCGCGGCGTCTGCGGCGGCTCGGCGAGGTAGCGCTGGAAGTGGGTGACGCGCTCGATGAACGTGAAGCCCGACGCATCGGGCACGTCCTCGGGGTCCGCCACCGTGTCGCACGAGGCGAGCAGCGCCATGTCGCCGTTCGGCGCGTTCTCGTTCGGAACGAGCGCGTTCGTGATGCCCATCTCCATCAGCGTGGCGTCGCCGGAGAAGCTGAGCACGGTCGCGATCTGCGCCTTCCAGCCGAAGCGGCCCGCGCGGAGCGGGCTCGAGGGCGACGCCTCGAGCGGAAGCACCCAGTGGACGCGCCCCGAGATGCCGTCGCCATTCGCGTCGGTCGGATCCTCGTTCGCGGCGATGGCCGCGTCCGGGATCGCCTCGACGAGGCCGAAGGCCATCGACGAGTTCGTCACGCGCACGGACGTCACGGTGGCTTCCTCGGGGATCTGCTCGCGGCACGGGTCGCTGATCGCGAAGGCCTGCAGGAGGCTGCCACCGAGATCCTCGAGCGGATAGAACTCGCCCTTGTCCTCGATGCCGAAGCGCGTCACCGAGATCGAGCCCCAGCCGCCGACCGGGTTCGAGTGGCAGCTCTGGCAGTTCGACTTGTTGAACACCGGCCCGAGGCCTGTCGCGTTTCCGAAGGGAGTGACGTAGGACACGCGGCCCGCGCTCCAACGCGCCTGCTGGACCTTCGTGAGCCCGTTCAGCGGATCGCCCGCCTTCGGCTGCAGCGTCACGCCGCCGGCGAAGGCCGGGGCCGCGCAGGCGACGGCGATCGCGAGCACGCCGAGATGAATCGATCGGATCTTCGAGGATGGCGTCGTGTTCGGCATCTGGCGGCTGAGCATGCAGGACCTCTCTGGCGACATGCGAGGGAATGGACCACCGACCGTGGTCGGCGTGATGAGACTCTCGACGGGCGCAACGGACCGCCTCTCGGTCGGCGGAACGGGCTCCCTGTACGTCGGGGGTCCACGAATGGTGGCAACCGAACGCACGGATTGCGCGCCTCGGATTCGGGGCGCGTCTTGCCAAGTTATCGGGGGACCGGGTGGAGGGAAGGGGTTTCTGCGAACTCCGAGTGAAAACAGATCATTGTCGCGCTCGCGCAAATCTCTCGGACTTCAGGGCTTCCGAACGATGGAGATTCCGGACGTCGCTCGGTCGCCGGCCCGACTCGCCGCGTCGCCCTCCGTATCGGCGGGCGGGGAGGCGAACGCGCCGACCCGACCTCCTCGGAGCGGTTCCGCGGCGAACGGAGCCGGACAGATGCCTCTTCTATAGTGGAGCCCCGCCATGCGCCGCCCAGACCGTTCCACCATCGTTGTTCCGTCGGAGCGGCATGACCCGCGGATTCGAGCGCTCTCGGTGACGTTCGCCCTCGCGTGCGCCACTCCGCTCCCGGCCGCGCAGGTCGTTCCTCCGAACGCTCCTCCTCCCGTCGCGCCGGCGCAGGGCGGTCCGCGGCAGGATGGCGCATCGCCGGGCGCATCGGGTGCGTCCGCGCCCGCGACTCCGCCCGAGATCGCGTCGCCCGAGTACCCCGACGACCCGCGCCTGCGCGTGGCGCTCCGCATGCTCGGATCGGGCAACATGGACTTCGCCCGCATGACGGCCGCCACCGTGCTTGCGGAGAAGCCCGAATGCGATCGCGCGGCGGCGATCCAGGGCATCGCGCTCAACAAGATGAAGCGCTACGAGGAAGCGCGGCCGTTTCTCGATCGGGCGCGGCGCTCCTCGCAACCGTTCCCCGAGCAGCGGCACGCCGCGCACTTCCTCGGCTGGTGCTGCTATCACCTCGGGCAACTCGAGGAGGCGCGCGCCGCGTTCGAGCAGCACCTCGCCGCCGTTCCCGGCGAGCCGGACTCGACGTTCGGCCTCGGCGTCATCGCCCTCGACGAGGATCGCCTCGAGGATGCGGAGCGTTCCCTGCAGCGCGCGCTCGACGGTTTCACCACGCCTGAGATTCGGCGCGCGGATCAGGCGCGCGTCCTTGTGCGGATGTCCGACCTCGCGCTCCGTCGCGACGACGTGCCCGGCGCCGAGGCGCTCCTTCGCCGTGCGATCGAGGCGAGCGCGGTGCAGCACGAGACGTGGTCGAAGCTCGCGCGGGTGTGCGACCGACTCGGGAAGCAGCAGGAGGCCGACGCGGCGCGTGCGAACGCCGAGCGCATCCTCGTCGCGCTTGGGCGGAAGGGCGGCGATGGCTCCGTGCCCGCGACGGTTCCACAGGGCGCGCCGAACGACGGCGAGGCGCAGTCGAAGGACGCGGGCGGCGCGGGCGCGCAGGGCGAAACCTCCAAGCCTGAAGCCCCCAAGCCTGAGACGAAGGACGGCGCGAAAGAAGGCGCCTCGAAGGAAGACTCCTCGAAGGGTGCGGCAACCCCGTGAATGCGGCATCGCATGAATCCGAACTCCGCCGCCGATCGCCGGCGCTTGTCGCGGCGTGCGTCGCGCTTGCGCTGACGGCCCGTCTCCCTGCGCAGACGCCGGCATCGGGGGCCACGACAACGTCGACCTCCTCGATCCGATTCACCGACGTCACCAGCGCGTCGGGCATCGCGCTCGTCCCGACGAACGGTTCGAATCCGCCGCAGGTGGTGCTCGAGGTGAAGGGCGGCGGCCTCGCGCTCATCGACCTCGAGAACGACGGCGACCTCGATCTCTTCGTGCCGAACGGCGCCACCCTCGCGAACCCCGAAGAGGGGCCCGGCGCGCGCCTCTACCGCAACGACGGTTCGCTGCGCTTCACCGACGTCACCGCCGCAAGCGGCATCGCGCACCGGCGATGGAGCTTCGGCGCCACCGTCGGCGACGTCGATGCCGACGGCTTCGACGACATCTACGTCGCCTGCTTCGGGCCGGACGTCCTTCTCCGCAACCGCGGCGACGGCACCTTCGAGGACGTCACCGCGCGCGCGGGTCTCGGCGACCCGGCATGGGGAACGGGCGCGGCCTTCGCCGACCTCGACCTCGACGGCGATCTCGACCTCTACGTGTGCAACTACCTCGACTTCGACCCCGCGAAGCCGCTGCCGCCCGCGCAGTTCAAGGGGCAGGCCGTGATCGCGGGTCCGCGCGGATACGCACCCGCGCACGATTCGATCTACGAGAACCGCGGTGACGGGACGTTCGTCGACCGGAGCGCCGACAGCGGCGTCCGGGCGGTGAAGCCCGGATTCGGCCTCAATCTCGCGATCCTCGACTTCACCGGCGACGGACGCCCCGACATCTTCGTCGGCAACGACTCGCAGGCGAACAACCTGTTCAGCGCGGGCGAGCCGTGGCGCTTCGTCGATCAGGGGCTCCGCTCCGGGATCGCCGTGAACGGCGAGGGCCTCGAGCAGGCGACGATGGGCGTCGCCGTCGCGGACGTCGACGGCAACGGCCGTCCGGACGTCTTCACGACGAACTTCTCGAGCGACACCAACACGCTGCACCTCAACCTCGACGGTCGCAGCTTCGACGACCGCACCAACCAGTTCGGACTCGGCGCGCCCAGCCGTCCGCTCGTCGGTTGGGCGGCCGCGTTCGCCGATCTCGATCACGACGGCGACGAGGACCTCTTCTCGGTGAACGGACACGTCTATCCGCAGGCGACGAAGGTCTCGATGGACTCCGAGTACGCGCAGCCGCCGCTCCTGATGGAGCGGCGCGGCGCGCGCTTCACGCGCCTCGCGGAGGCGGGCGCATGGAAGCTCGAGCCGCGCGTCGACCGGACGGCCGTCTTCGCCGATCTCGACCAGGACGGCGACGTCGACGCGATCGTCGCGGGGCTCCACGAACCGATCCGCGTGCTGCGCAACGACCACGACGCCTCGTCGGACTGGATCGTCGTCGTTCCGCGCGATGCGCGTGCGCGCGTCGGCAACCGCCACGCCGTCGGTGCCGAGGTCCGTGTCGCTTCGGGCGGCGTCACGCAGCGCCGCTGGATCGCGGGCGGTGGGCCGTTCCAGTCGAACAACGCGCCCGAGGCGCACTTCGGGCTCGGTACGGGCGGCGAACCGGTGGACGTTGAAGTCGTCTTCCCCGACGGTCGCGTCGAGGCGCGGAAGGCGGTCCCGCGCGGATCGCGTCTCGTCGTCGAGCGCGCGACCGACGGATGAGTCCTGCGGGCGCCGGCCATGTCCGGCACGGCGGCCACGCCGCACGCCGAGGAGCTGCGCCGACCGTCGAACCTCGACCGTCGAACCTCGACCGTCGAACCTCGACCGTCGGACCTCGACCGTCAAACCTCGACCGTCAAACCTCGATCGCGACGATCGTGAACCGCTTCGCGCCGCGCGGGAGATCCACGCGGATCGTTTCGCCGATGCGCGCCTTCATGAGCGCCACGCCCATCGGGCTCGTCGTCGTCACCTCGACATAGTCGAGGTCGAAGCGGCCGGTCGCCTGACCGACGAGGCGGTAGAGGTCGTCGTCGCCGCGGTCCTCGTCCTTGAGGCGCACGATCGCGCCGACGAACACCATGTCCTGCGGGAGCGCGCTCATGTCGGCGACCTGGGCGCGCGAAAGGCGCTCCTCGATCTCCTTGATCTTCGCGTCGTTCATCGCCTTGTCCTCGCGCGACGCGTGGTACTCGGCGTTCTCACGGAGATCGCCGAGCGCACGCGCCTCCGCGATGCGCTGGATGAGCATCTTGTCGAGCCCGCGCAGCTCGGTGAGCTTCTCCTCGAGCATCGTCTTCTCTTCGGCGGTGATGAAGTCCATGAGTGCGTTCCCGATTGCGTGTCGACGGATGGTCGACGGCCTGTCTGCTGGGTCGTCCGGCGGCCAGATCGAGGCCATGCGCCCCGAAGGGCGACCGGACGGAAAAGTTGCGACGCGGGAGGTGGCTCCCGCGTCGCTTGAAGGAAGATACACGAAGTCGGGCCTCGGGTCGAACGGCGCGTTTCGCGGTCCGGAAATCAACGGGAAGGGAGGAGGCCCGGCGTCGCCGCCCGCGAAGCCTTCCGGGAGAGGGCCGCCAGCGCCGCAAGGCCGAGCGCCACCGCACAACCGACGGATGCGTGGCGCAGGAGGATCGCATCCTCCGTCGAGGTCGTCAGCGGCAGAGGCGCTGCGAACTCGGCAAGAAGCGCGGGCACGCTCGCGGCGACGAGCGCCGGAGGCGTCTCGAGTGATGCGATCGAGGTGAACCCGAGCAGCGCCGCGAGGTGCGCGAGCACGCGGAATGCCGCGGGCCCGAGGGCGAGGCTCACGAGGAACATCATGGTGATCGTGCGCGTCCGCTCGCTGCGCGATCCGGAACCGAGCGATGCGAGCGCGCCGACCGACACGGTCGAGATCGCCGCGGCGAGAACGAGGTGCACCGTCCGGTCGAGCGACCAGGACGTCACCAGCCGCAGCGGCCACAGCACGACCTGAAGCAGGACCACGATCGCGAGGATGTCGAAGAGCGCCTGCGCAAGCGGCGCCGCGGAGGCCCGTCCGGACAGCCGAAGCATGGGCCATCCGATGCCGATGCCGACGCCGATCGTCGCGAACAGGAGCGAGATCGACGGTCCGTAGCTCGCCGACTGCGCCTGCACGGGCGGGTGGAATCCGAACAGCGCGATCCACGCGCCGAAGATCCAGAGCGCCGTCAGCACGACGAGGCCGCGAGGAACGAAGAGTGGCCGATCGGGAGAGGCCGCGACGTCGGATTCTGGCTCGGTGCGATCGTGCATCGCGCGACCGTCGCGGGAGGAGTCGTCGCGCGCATCGCGCATCGGCCTGTCGAGCGAGGCATCGACGGTTTCGTCGACGGTCGCGCCGAGGTTCTCGCCGATGGTTTCGCGGAGGGACTCGCGTGAAGACTCGCGTGAAGCCTCAACCGAAGCCTCAACCGAAGCCTCAACCGAAGCCTCAACCGAAGCCTCGTCGCGCGGCCCGTCGCTCGCATCGATCTTCGATGCGACGCGGCGTTGGGCGTCGGGATCTCCGCTTGTCGCATCCATGTGGGCAGTCTAGGTTCCGTCCGACGGATTGTCGGAGGCCCGAAATCCACACCGGCGACCGGATGGCAACGAGGCGAGACGAAGTGGCATCCGGAGAGAGATGCGGTTTCCGCCGCGAGACGGCGACGTGAGCCGACGCCGTCGGCTGGGATGCCCGGCGAGAATGCCCGGCTGGAATGCACGGATGCAAGCCCGGCGGATCCGTCGGACTGAACCGAGGATCAGCCTCGCAGGCAGAGTGGAGGCACGAGCGGGGCTTCCGCGAACGACCGGCGCCCGAACTACCGCGCCGCCGAATCGCTCTCCGCGGCGTCGCTCGCCGCGGCGGTCCGCGCGTCGGCGCGCAGCGTCACGAGATCGCCGCGCAGGTCGATCACGCGCCCGCCGCCCGCATCGATGCGGCCGTTCGAGCGCTGGAGGTAGTCGAGCGTCGCCAGCTTCGTCTCGGTCGGAACCTCGGCGACGGAACGGTCGTCCGGGGCGCGACCCCACACGATCTGCCCGCCGGACTGCGTGACGAGGACAAGCGCGTTCTCGCCCGCGAAGCGCGTGAGATCGATGCCCGCGACCTGCTGGAACCACTCCTCGCTCGCGATGGCGCGCGCGAGTTCGAGTCCGGCCGCGAGATCGGCACCCTGCCAGCGGTCGCCGATCGCGCCGGGCGCGGGCTGCGAGGCGCCGAGGATCGCGACGTAGTGGGGCTGTGCGGGGCGGTGGCCGGCGGGCCACTCCATCGGCATCAGGCGTCCTTCGGGCGTGACGAGGAAGTCGAACTCGCCGTGGCGCACGATCGCGAACGGAACGAGGAACTCGGCGTCGACGAGGAATCCGCCGCCATCGGCCAGCCGGATCTGATGGATCGCGCTGAACCATCCCGTCGAGAGCATCGCGTCCTTCGCGCGCCCGAGGCGCGTCTGGTCGATCGTCGAGAGGTCCCCGACCGCGCTGCGCACGCGCGCGGACACCTGCGACTGCCGCTTCTCGTCGAACCAGGCCGGCAGCTCGGTGTACGAGACGGTTCCGAGGGATTCGGCCGTCGTGCCCGGCGCTGGGGTTCCCGACGCGAGCGCGTCGACCGTCTGCGTGCGGAGCCGCTCGCGCAGCTTCGGCACGCCCCATGCGGCGAGGCCGACGAGCCCGAGCGAGAAGCCGATCGCGGCGATCAGCGGAAGGCGCGATTCCTCGCCAAGCGCGCGCGCGCGGAGGTTGGCGAAACGGTCGGACAGCGAGGTGGAGTTCTTCTTGCGCGGCATGATGGTTGGTTCGGTCCGCGCGCATGGCGCGGGAAGGGGCGCGGGAAGGGGCGCGGGAAGGGGCGCGGGGAAGGGGCGTTCAGGATCCGGCCTGCGATGTTGCGTGCGAGGTCGAGGGCGATGCGGCGAACGGAGCGTGCTGCGCGGCGCTCGGCGCATGCGGCACGGCTGGGCGCGAACGGCCGCCGCGCGCGATCGCCGCGCGCGCGAGTCGCGCGCAGAGTTCCGGCATCTCGACGCCGCGGTGGCGCGAGGCCATCGGAACGAGCGAGTGTGTCGTCATACCGGGCGCGGTG
>JBIIYI010000433.1:0-2998 GCA_044346895.1 Phycisphaerales bacterium | reverse complement strand
CCACCGAGCCGGTGGGTGCCACGAGGTTTCCCGCGTCGTCGAAGCTCGGCACGCGCGGCACGTTGGGCGCGGTGGCGGGCATCAGCACCACCCACGCGCGCAGCCGCAGGGTGCATTCGCCTGGAACTTGAGCCGTGCCCGTGAGGCGCGGCGGCGCCGATGCGGCAGCCTGAGGGTTCATCATGGCCGCCGTGTACCAGCGCTCGGGCGCGCGCACGGCGGTCCCGTCAATCTCGACGCCGTTGAAGGCGACCAGCGTGACATGCGAGGTCTGGAAGAGGTCGGTCCCGAAGTTCGGAACGAGGCGTATCTCGAAGGGTTCGCCTGCGCGCACGCGGTCGGGAGCATCGACGCGGAGTTCGATCGAGGCGCGCAGCGCCCGCTCCGCCACCTCGGGGCCCACCGTGCCTGCGATGAGGGCGCGGCCGATGAAGTCGCTGTCGAGGATCGCGGATCCTGGGCTCGTCGAGGCGTCGGCGATGAGCGTGTCGCAGAACGCGACGGTGGTCTCTGCATCGAGCTTCCGCGAGGCGAGCTCGCGCGTGATGCCCCATCGGTGGACCGGCGAGGAGACCTTGTACTGCACCATCAGGACCCGCGACGGTAGCACCGAGGCAATCATCGAGGACTGCAGCGCGATCGGCACGAAGAACATGGCCGTCACTCCGATGACTGCTCCGATGAGCGCGGTCCGGGCGTCCCGGCGTCGCTCGCCCGAGACGACCGCACCCGCCGCACGCAGGTCCGCGCCGCACTCGGTGCAGGGATACTGCTCGCGACCGGGAGCGATGATCTGGCTGCAGGCCTTGCAGCGGTTGCGGCCCGTGCCGACGCCCGACCAGGCGAGGCTCGCGATCATGATGCCGCCGCAGCCGAGGCCGTACTGCAGTGCCGTCGTGGCCAGGCGGAATGCCGTCGGCACCTCGCCCATCGAAGCCCACTGGACGGCGGCCATCAAGACGGCCATGGAGAGGCCCATGGCAAGCGTTGCGCCAAGCAGCCGCTTCCAGAGCGGCTTGGTTGGGTCCATGACGGCCATGAACGCGCGCTCGCGCAGGCGTCGCCACCGGGCGAGTCCGCGGGGCGTGCGACTTGCGATGAGCGCGTTGAGCCGCACCACGCCCGTGATATCGCCGCGCAGGCCCGCTTCCCAGAACTCGCGCAGCGCAGCGGCATCGCGGTCGGTGAGCCCGTGCTTGCACGGCGTCACACCCATCGGCACGAGGCAGTGTGGACACACCGCGCCCTCGCGCCGCCAGATCTCCTCGGCCATCGCGTGGCTGCGGCGGGCCCGGCGCCGTTGGGTGAGCAGCTGCCATGCGGTGAAGCCGGCAAGCACCACGGCGAGGACGCGCATCGACGTGCGTTCCGACAACCACATCATGGCGGAGCCGGCAAGGAGCCCGACCATGACGAGCGCGAACCACAACAGGCTGTTCCGACGGCCAAGCCGCGCGGACCAGCCGTCGAACTCGGCCTTGGTGACCGTCCATGCGGACGGGTTGGGCTGCTCGGGAGGAGTGGTGCTCATGGATCCCTGCGTCTTTCCCCAACGGTGCACGGCACGTGCCGCCCTGTGCCTGGCACTGCATGGCACGTGCCTGGCACCATACAGTGCGCCACGGAAGCCATGCGTGCAGCGAAGCTTGCACGCTGCATATTCCGTGCACGGCACGTGCCGCACAGTGCGTGGCACTGGACGGCACGTGCCAGGCACCGTCGGATTGACGGGGTCTACCGCGCGATCGCTTCCGCGCGCGTCTCGCGCAGCACCGTCACCTTGATCTCGCCAGGGAAGGTCATCTCCGCCTCGACGCGCTTTGCGATCGCCTCCGCGATCTGGAACGCCGTCGCGTCGTCCGCCTTCTTCGCGTTCAGGATCACTCGGATCTCGCGACCCGCCTGAATCGCATGCGCTTCATCCACGTACGGCTGCTCGCGCGCGATGCCCTCGAGTTGCTCGAGTCGCTTGATGTACATCTCCATCGACTCGCGTCGCGCACCTGGGCGCGCGCCCGAGATCGCGTCGGCCGCCATGACGATCGGCGTGTACGCCGTCGTCGACGGGATGTCGCCGTGGTGACCACCGCACGCGTTGAGCACGGCCTCGCTCTTCTCGCCGTACTTCCGCAGGAACTCCATGCCGATCGCCGGATGGCCGCCCTCCATCTCGTGGTCCATCGCCTTGCCGATGTCGTGGAGAAGGCCCGCGCGTCGGGCGGTCGCGCCGTTCAGGCCGAGCTGGTCCGCGATCATCTGCGAGAGGAACGCCACCTCGACCGAGTGCCGCAGCACGTTCTGGCCGTAGCTCGTGCGGAAGTGCATCTTGCCGAGCGCTTCGATCACCTTCGGGTGAAGTCCGCGGACGTCCGCCTCGACGACCGCCTCGTTGCCGACCTTGACGATCTTCTCCTCGATGTCGCGCTTCGTCTGCTCGACGAGCTCCTCGATGCGCGACGGATGGATCCGGCCGTCCGCGACCAGCCGCTGCAGCGCCTCGGCGGCGATCGCCTGACGCACGCGGTCGAAGCAGGAGACGCTGATGACGCCGGGCGTATCGTCGACGAGGATGTCGGCGCCGGTCGCCTTCTCGATCGCGCGGATGTTGCGGCCCTCGCGACCGATGATGCGGCCCTTCATGTCCTCGCTCGTGATCTTGATCGAGCGCACCGTCGACTCGCCGACGTTCTCGGCGGCGTAGCGCTGGATCGCCATGAGCGTGATCTCGCGCGCCTTGCCCTTCGCCTCGCGCTCGGCCTCGTCGAGCAGTTTCTGCCGCAGCGCCGAACCGTCGTGCGCGGCCTCGTCGCGCACCTCGGCGAGATACAGCTCCCGTGCCTCCTCGCGCGACAGCCCCGAGACCTTCGACAGCGCCCCGCGCAGTTCATTCCGCGTCCGGTCGTTCTCCTCGAGCGCGCGCTTCAGGTCGTCCTCCTGGCGCTTGAGATCGGCCTCGCGAGCGTCGATCCGCGTCTCGCGCTGGCCGATCGACTCGAGC
>JBIIYI010000058.1:0-10593 GCA_044346895.1 Phycisphaerales bacterium | reverse complement strand
CGCTGGAGACCCTCGCGATGCGAGCGGCGGACGCACGAATCGTCGTGCTGCCGATAGCGATGGAGCGCTTCGTCGAGCACGAACACGCGTCCGTGCAGGAAGAGCTTCGCGAGGAAGACCTGATCCTCGTACATCCCGGTGAACGCGTCCTCGAAGCCGCCGACCGCGTCGATCGCCGCGCGCCGCACCATCGGCGACTGCGGCGTGGCGGAGGTCCGTCGCAGGAAGATCGGAAGAAGCCCCGGCGGGGCGATCGCCGCCGGGCACGCGACGCCGAGATCCTGCACCTCGTCGCGGACGGCGACCTCGGCGCTCGCGCGCGCGTCCTCGCCGGCTCCGCGCGTCGCGCTCCACGAATGCCAGCGGATGTTCGGCGAGATCACTGCGCAGACGTCCGGATGCGCGTCGAGGAGCGAAGCCTGCCGCGCGAGCTTCCCGGGAAGCATCGCGTCGTCGTGGTCGAGGAAGGTGATGAACTCGCCGCGGGCGTGCTGGATGCCGAGGTTCCGCGACGCGCTCATGCCGCGGTTCTCGCCACACCCGTGCCGCACGAGGCGGAAGCGCTTCGGATCGCGCGCGATGAAGCGCTCCACCAGTTCCGCCGTCCGATCGCGCGAGCCGTCGTCGACGACGACCGCCTCGAACGAGCGCATCGTCTGCGCCTCGATCGAGCGAAGCGCCTCCTCGATGAACGTCTCGCCATCGCGCACGATCACGACGACGGTGACGCGCGGGGCGTCCGCCTGCGGATCATGTACCTGCGGCGCATGTACCTTTTGCTGCGGAGCGCTCACCTTCGCGGCCTCGCGCCGTCGCGACCGTAGCCGAGCCGCTCGAGGAGATCCCGCGTGCGCCGCCAGACGCGCCAGCGGTCCCACATGCCGAGATCCCGTCGCCACCCGTCGCGCGCCTCCTCGGCCGGGCGGCCGAATCCATCGGGCTCGCTCGGCAGCATCGCGAGATCGCCCGGCGTCACGAACGCGTCGAGCGACGTGCCGACGGCGCCCCGCAGGGCAGCCGCTTCCGCCTCCCGGGGCAGCTCGATGAAGTCGTAGATCCCCTCGAGGACCGCGGGAGCGTCGTCGACGAGGTCCTCGTAGCGGACGAGATGCGTCGGCAGCGGCGACTCGAGCGCCGCGGTCACGTGCGAGCGCCAGACGTGGATCGCATCGCGGCGCGACTTCGGCGCCCAACGCACGCCCCACGGCCGCCGCGACGCCTCGAGCAGCGACGAGACGACCGCGCGGCTGTCGCGCACGATGTGGAGTACGCGCGCCTGCGGCAGGACCTCGCGCACCACATCGAGCCAGAGCGCGTGGTCGGGCGTCTTCTCGACGAAAAGCCGCGCGTCGGGCCGCGCCGCGATCGCCGGCTCGAACGTCCGGCACCAGAGGCGCCGGAGTTCCTGCACGAGTTCGTCGCGACGCCAGTAGCACGCGAGGCCCGTCGGCCGCGGATTCGAACGCTGCCGGTCGAACGATCGAAGCGGCGGTCCGAAGGATCGGAAGAAGTGCGACTCCTGACCGCCGACGAGCCTCGGATCCTGGAGAAGCGTCCGCATGAGCCACGTCGTCCCGCTGCGCGGAGATCCGACCACGAGCAGCGGCCGCTCGAGGATGTCGGAAGTCGCGGACTGGGACATCGCCTCATCCTAACGCGAACGGCGCGAATCCTGCCCTCGACGCGGGGTGCGCGGCGCGGCGCGGACCGGCACGGGACGGACGTCGACGGGACGGGCTTCCACCAAACGGGCTTCCACCAAACGGGCTTCCACCAAACGGGCGTTCACCGAACCGACGCTCACGGCAAGGCGTGGAAAGTCACGGCGCAAGCCAATGCGCAAGCCACGACCCGCCCGCCGCATCCGCGACGAAGCGCGCCCTTCGATGCCCGTCGCTCGCGAGGTAGAGCCATTCGATCGACGTCGCGCGCGTGGCCACCAGCCCGAAGTTGACGCGCCCGGCCTCCGACTCCGAGGCGTCGGGCACCCGGCCGACGAGGGCGTCGGGAATGTTCGCCACCCACTCCGCGGCGACCTCGCCCGGCGCGTGCGGGGCGAGGTAGCACCTGCGGCTCGAGAGCGACGAGCGCGCCCACGCCTCGTCTGCTCGCGGCCCCGCGCGGAGCACCTCGGCCGTCGCCTCGATGCGCAGCTGCAGCTTCCGCGCCGCGTCGTAGAGCATCCAGGAGACGCGCGGATTCGCCGCGATCTCCGCCACCTTCGGACTGCGGAGGTCGGTGTGGAAATGGAGTTCCGACGTCGCCCGGAGCGCGCGGCGAAGCACCACGCTTCGCGCGCACGGCGCGCCGTCGAGCCCCACCGTCGCGATCGCGGCGATGTGGAAGCCGTGCCGACGGTCCGCCGTCGCGCGCTCGAGTTCGTCCCAGATCGCGCCGAGGATCGATCCGAGCGGCGCCTTCCAGACATCGTTGCCGACATCGCTGCCGACATCGTTGCCGACATCGTCACCGATGACGACGTCGCCGCCGACTCCGGCCGCCGCACTCGGAGGTTTCCCGCGATCGGCGTCGCCTTCCGTGGTCACATCGATCTCCTTCGACCTGCGCCGCATCGCCCGCCCGTCGCCCGCAACAGGGGCGCGGCGGCCGGCGCGCGGCCGATCAGTACACCGACTTCGGGAAGTAGAACTGCTTCGCGTTCTCCGGCGTGACGAGATCGACGTCGATCATCAGGTGGCGCGGCATGTACTGGAGCTTCGCGGCCTTGTTGCCGTCGCGGAGGACGGCGGCGGCCATCTCCATCCCCGTCGCGATCATCGACGGCGGGTAGGTGATGTCGGCCGGATACATCGGATCCTTGTCCATCACGCGCTTGATGATGTCCTTCATGCCCGCGCCGCCGAGGATCCACACGCCCTCGATCCCCTTCTCGGCGAGCGCCTGCTCGGCGCCGAGCGCCATGTCGTCGTCGGACGCCCAGATCGCGGTCACGTTGGGAGCCTTCGCGAGCAGCGTCTCGGTCACCTCGAGCGCCTTCTGGCGGTTCCAGTTCGCGGCCTGCTGGCCGACGATCTTGATGCCCGGCTCGGCCTTGAAGACCTCCATCGCGGCGTTCACGCGGTCGGTGTTCACGGTGCAGGGAATGCCCTCGAGGATGATGATGTTGCCCTTCGCCTTGCCCTTGCCGCCGAGCTTCTCGACCATGAACTCGGCGCTCTTGCGGCCGAAGGCCTTGTTGTCGCCCTCGATGAAGATGTCGGCCACCGGCTCGAGGAAGCCGCGGTCGACGTTGACGATCAGGACGCCGCGGTCGTGGACTTCCTTCGCCACCGGCGTGATCGGCGCGCTCTCGGTCGCGAGGACGACGAGTCCGTCGATCTTCGGCGCGAGCGTCTCGATGTCGGTGATCTGCTCCTCGGGCGTGCTCGCGGTCTCGATCGTCCACTCGATGTTCGGGTGGAGCTTCGCGCACTCCTTGGCCCACCAGACGACGCCGGCGGTCCAGCCGTGGTCGGCGGCCGGGATCGAGACTCCGATGCGCACCTTCGCGGCCTGCGCCGGCGCGGGTGCGGGCTCCGCCGACGTGCGCGGCGCGGCGGCCTCGCCTGCGGCGAGTCCGAGGAGCGAGGTTGCGAGGACGAGGCTGATGGCGAGCGTGCTGCGGGTGGTCATGTTGGTGTGTCCTGTCGGGTTCGAACGCGTGCGGATCGCCTTGGGGGCTCCGCGCGCGTCAATCGACGCATGCGAGGGTTCGCGCCGGATCCGCTCCCGCGCGAACCGCGGAGGATAGCGGATCGCCCGTCGCGCATGGCGCTTCGCCCGCGGAGCGTGCCGTTTGCCGCCCGTCGCTCGCGACGCTCGGGCGGCAGGCCCCGACCCATCGGGAAGGGCGGCCGGGCTCGAGGATCGAGTGCCCGAGTTCGCGGATGCGGGCGCTCAGAAGCCGCTCGTGCAGCACGGCGCGCAGCTTCCCGCGCACGACGGGCCACGTCGCTCGATCGATGGGCGCGGCGCGATGCCAGCGCCTCGTGAGCCACTCCGTGAGCCCGGCGCGCAGGCCGGGCGAGAGAGGCGCGTCCGCGTGCAGGAGTTCGCCGTGCCACGCGCGCGGCGCAAAGCGGTCGAGCGGGTCGTGCGCGGCGTCGCGCGGGGCGAGCGGCGCGAACTCGATCTCGCGGGCCGTCCGCGCATCGAGCGCGAAGCAATTCGTCCGCACCCAGGAAGCGCAGGCGAGTCCTTCCATCTCGCAGACGTGCGGACTCGCGTCGACGTGGCCGAGCATTCCCCGCGGCATCTCGGCGAGCGACCACGCGTTGAAGGCGACCCGCATCTCCGCGAGTCCCCATCCGCGGGCTGCTCCGTTGAGGATCGCGTCGTTCGCGCAGAGGACGCGGTCGAACGGCACGCCGGCCTCGCAAGCCCATCGGATGCCCACGTGCCAACCGGAGAACTCCCACGCGGACGCGTCGCCTGTGATCCGGTGGAATCCTCCTGCGCGAGGTGCGTCCGGAGCCGCGACGGCATCGCCTGCGCCGGCACGAGGCTGCTCGACGCGCACGACCGTCGCACACCCCCGCCGGAACTCGCGCGCAAGCGAGCGGAACGCGTCGAAGGCTCCCGGATAGCGCTCGGGCTCGGCCTCGACGAAGACGAGGAGGACGCGCACCGGCGGCGCCACGGGACGCGCGATGCGGCGCCACGAACCGCGCAGCACGCGTCGGACCGCGCGCGCGTCGACCGTCACGCGCGCTTCCCCCGCTGGACGAGCACCGCGAGCACGATGACGCCGCCCTTCACGGCCCCCTGCCAGTACGGGCTCACCTGCGAGATCGTGAGGATGTTCGTGATCATCGCGAGGATCAGGACGCCGACCACCGTGCCCCACACGCGACCGAATCCGCCGCGCAGGCTGGTGCCGCCGATCACGACCGCGGCGATCGCGTCGAGTTCGGCGCCGAGGCCGAGGCCCGACGTCGACACCGAGTTCATGCGCGAACTGAGGAGGAGGCCCGCGATTCCCGCCAGGAGCCCCATCAGCGCGTACACGCGGAAGCGGACCCATCCGACCGGAACGCCCGCGTAGCGCGCGGCGGTCTCGTTCGCTCCGACCGCGACGAGATGCCGCCCGAAGCGGCTGCGCGAGAGGAACCACTGCGCGATGATCGCGATCACGAGGAACGCGATGATGCCGTAGGTCAGCGTCAGCGGTTTGCCGACGCTGTTGACGAGCCCGCGGTAGACGACTTCGCCGGCCTCGTTCGTGGTCTCGTAGGCGAGCGGAACGCCGCTCCGGCCGAACTTCGCGAAGAGCGTCGAACTCGACGAGCGGATCTCGCCCGCCTCCGCGATCGCAAGCGCGATCGAGCGGAACGCCGCGAGCCCGCCGAGCGTGGCGATGAACGGGGCGAGCCGCCCGAAGACGACGAGCGCGCCGTTGACGATGCCGGCGGCGAGGCCGGAGGCGAGCGTCGCACCGACCGCGAGCCACACCGACGCCTCCTCGCTCCAGCCGCGCTCCGCGGCCCAGTTCATGCTCGTCACGCCGAGCGCCGCGGCGAGGACGACCATGCTGCCCACCGAGAGGTCGATGCCCGAACTCACGATCACGAAGGTCATCCCGATCGCGAGGATGCCGACCGCGGAGTTCGAGTTGAGGATCGTGCGGAAGTTCTCGAAGCTGAGGAAGTCGAACCCCTCGCGGTAGGTGCTGAACCCGAGGAGGAGGAGGAATGCGACGAGCACGCCCCAGCGCTCGAGGAAGCGCGGGAGGTCGAAACGCGCGCGGCGCCCGCCGCCGTCGGCCGGTCCGGACGAACCCGCGCCGCTACCCGACGAAACCGACTGCGGCCCCTGCCCGATCGACTCGCTCACGCGTCACGCTCCTTCTCTTCGCTCAGCCCGGACGCGAGCCGCACGATGCGCTCCTCGCAGTCCGCACGCGCGAGTCGCTCGCGCGGCAGCTCGCCGACCGCCTCGCCGCCGCGCAGGACGACCACGCGATGCGACAGCGCGATCACCTCGGGCAGTTCCGAACTGATGACGATGCACGCGAGGCCGCGCTGCGCGAGCCCCGCGAGGATCCGGTAGATCTCGCCCTTCGCGCCGACGTCGACGCCGCGGGTCGGTTCGTCCACGATCAGGACGCGCGGCCCCGCCTCGAGCCAGCGCGCGAGCGCGAACTTCTGCTGGTTGCCGCCCGAGAGCGACGAGATCGGGAGTTCCGGCCGCGCGCACCGGATCGCGAAGTCGCGGATCCAGCGGTCCGCGACCGCGCGCTCGCCGCGCCCGTCGAGCGCGAGCCCGCCGAGCCATGCGTGCCGCTCGAGCGAGGGCAGCGTCATGTTCGCGATCGACGACAGCTCGACGTGCAGTCCGCGCCCCTTGCGATCCTCGCTCACGTAGGCGACGCCCGCCGCGCGCGCGGCTCGCGGCGAGCCGAACCGGACCTCGCGACCGTCGATGCGCAGCGTGCCGACCGACCTGCGGAGCCCGACGATCGCCTCGGCGGTCTCCGTGCGTCCGCTTCCGACGAGGCCCGCGATGCCGACGATCTCGCCGGGCCGCACCGCCAGCGAGATGCCGCGCGAACGTCCCGCCGCGCCGAAATCGACGAGTTCGATCGCGGGAGGCGCGTCGGCCCGCGCCGCGCCCTTCGGCGGATGGATCGAGCCGAGATCCCGGCCGACCATGGCGGCGGCAAGCGCGCTCTCGTCGGCCGCGCCACGTGCGAACTCGTGCACGAGCCGGCCGTCGCGCAGGACGGTCGTCCGGTCGGCGACGGCGACGACCTCGTCGAGGTGATGCGAGATGAACACGATCGCGCGTCCCTCGTCGCGCAGCCGCCGGAGCAGCGCGAGGAGCCGCGACGCCTCGTGCTCGCCGAGCACCGCCGTCGGTTCGTCGAGGATCAGGACGCGCGCGTCGCTCGCGAGGCACTTCGCGATCTCGACGAACTGCGCCTCCGCGATCGAGAGATCCTCCGCGCTGCGGTCGGGGTCGATGTCGGCGCCGAGCAGCCCCAGGAGCCTCGCCGCGTGCGCGCGCTGCGCCGCGCGACGGACCGCGACGCCGAGCGGGCCCGTCGGCTCGCGCCCGAGGAGGACGTTTTCCGCCACGTCGAGCGCGGGAACGAGGTGCAGTTCCTGATGCACCATCGAGACGCCGGCACGGATCGCGTCCGACGGTTTCGCGAAAGACGTCGGCCGGCCGTCGATCTCGACCGTGCCCTTCGTCGGCCGGACGAGGCCCGAAAGCACCTTCATCAAGGTGCTCTTGCCCGCGCCGTTCTCGCCGACCACCGCGTGGATCTCGCCCGCGCGGAACTCGATCGACACGCCGTCGAGGGCCCGGACGCCGGGGTAGTCGACCGTCACCCCGCGGGCGGCAAGCAGCACCCGACCCGGCGAAGGCTCGGGATCGGCGGGGCTGAGGAGCGGGTTGGGTCCGGGGGGCCCGTGCACGGTCCGAGAGACTACCGGAAGGCGCGCACAACCTGCACCGCCGGGGGCGATTCGGCCGATCTCCTCTTCTCCCCGGCCGCCCGAGCCGAGATCCGTGCTACCTTTCGCCCTCCGACTCCAGTCATGCCGTCCGCGACCGACCGAAACCACCCCCACCTGCGCCTGACGGCGGCCATCGTCGTCGCGGGCTTCGTCGCGATCCTCGCGGCGCTCGGCGGGAGCGATTCGGCGAACGAGCGGGCCCGGCGCGCCGAAGCGAACGCGCTTGCGGCGCAGGGATACGGACTTCCCCGACTGCTGATGGCGCTCGGGGTGGTCTCGGCGCCTGCCGAACTCCCCGCGCACGTCCACTTCGAGGCGTTTGTCCGAACGAGCGGCCTCCGCGCGATGCGCGGACTCGGCGCCGGGTCGAGCTCCGGCCGGGCGATCGCCCGCGCCGAGAATCGGTCGCGCCTCGATGCCGCCGGCCCCGACCGCGCGGCGCGCCTGAGGACGACCGTGCTTCCCCCGCCCGTCGCCTGACGTGCCTTCGATCCGCGCCTCCGGGCGCCGCGAGGCACAGGCCTTCGATGGGAACGCTCCGCACGAGCGCTCCCGCCGGACGACGTCGCAACCCGCACATCCCATCCACGCTCCCGGCGTCTCGCCCGGGAGTCCTCACTGCCCGGCACCCGTCCGCGGCGGCGTCGGCACCGCCGACCCAACGACAGGAACAGCACATGAGTCAGCTCCTCAAGGGAATCCCCGTCCTCGACTGGTTCGTCCGCGTCACGATGGGCACGAAGAACCAGCGCGACGTCAAGCGCTACAACCGCATCGTCGAGCAGGCGAACGCGCTCGAGCCCGAGATGCGGCGCCTCACCGATCCGCAACTGCGCGCGAAGACGGAGGAGTTCCGCACGCGCGTCGCCGCCGGCGAGAAACCCTACGCGCTGATCCCCGAGATCTTCGCGGTCGCCCGCGAGGCGATGGACCGCTCGGTCGGCATCCGCAACATCTTCAACCCGGCGCGCAGCGCCGACCTCAACCAGGACGGCGTCGTCAACGCGCAGGATCTCTTCGACCCGTCGCTCCTCCCGGCGGACATCCGGGCGAAGTACGACGCGACCCTCGCGGCGATGCGCGCCGCCGAGCCGCGACTTCCCGAGGGCGATCTCCGCGGTCACGGGCACGTCGTCGAGGGCTGGCAGTACCTCGACATCGATCCCGCGATCTACGAGGCGGTGCGCACGATCTACCCTGAATCGCGCCCGCCCTTCCGTGCGCGCCCCTTCGACGTGCAGCTGATCGGCGGCATCGTGCTCGCCGAGGGCAAGATCGCCGAGATGAAGACCGGCGAAGGCAAGACGATCGTCGGCCCGCTCGCCTGCTATCTCGCGGCCTGCGAGAAGAAGCAGGTCCACGTCGTCACCGTGAACGACTACCTCGTCCAGCGCGACCGCGACTGGACGTTCCCCTTCTTCCGCGCGCTCGGGCTCACCGTCGGCGCGATCCACCCGCACCACATGCAGGCGCACGAGGAGAAGAAGGCCGCGTACTCCTGCGACGTCGTCTACGGCACGACCAGCGAGTTCGGCTTCGACTACCTCCGCGACAACATGAAGACGCGGCCCGAGGAGCAGCTCCAGAAGGAGCGCGGCTTCGCGATCGTCGACGAGGTCGACTCGATCCTCATCGACGAGGCGCGCACGCCGCTCATCATCTCGGGTCCGGCGCACTCGACGGCGCCCCGCTACGACCTCGCCGACCAGATCGCGCGCCACCTCGTCGCGCGGCAGGCCGAATGGGATCGTGAGAACGCCGAGTGCAGCCGTCTCGAGGAGCGCGTCGCAGCGCTCGACGGCGACATCCGCAACGCGCGCGACAAGGCGACGATCCCCACGCTCAGGAAGGATCAGGACGCGGCGCGCAGGGACCTCGCGACCGCGCAGGCCAGGCGCGACCGCCACAAGCAGTTCTACGAGCCCGAACTCGACAAGAAGACGGCCGCGCTCACCCACGACGGCGTCGAGGAGGCGCAGCGCTTCGCGAAGCGCATCGATCCGTCCGTCGGCAGCTTCTACGTGGGCAGCAACATCGACATGCCGCACCTCGTCGAGCAGGCCGTGCGCGCGCACGTCGTCTACCAGCGCGACCGCGACTACGTCGTCGCGGCCGACGAGACCGGCGTCGAGGGTGTCGTGATCGTCGATCAGAACACGGGCCGCAAGATGGTCGGCCGCCAGTGGTCGGACGGCCTGCACCAGGCGGTCGAGGCCAAGGAGAAGGTCAAGGTCAAGGAAGAGACCCAGACCATGGCCACGATCACGATCCAGAACTACTTCAAGCTCTACAAGCGGCTGTCGGGCATGACCGGCACCGCCGACACCGAGGCGGAGGAGTTCCACGAGATCTACCGCCTCGACGTGGTGTCGATCCCGACCAACCTCCCGATCGCGCGCTTCGACCGCCAGGACCGCGTCTTCCTCTCGCAGAAGGACAAGTGGAACGCGATCGTCGAGGAGATCAAGGCGTTCCACGACGTCGGCCGCCCGGTGCTCGTCGGCACGACCAGCGTCGAGAAGAGCGAGATGGTCTCGCGCATGCTCGCGGCGAAGCACCAGATCCGCCACGAGGTGCTCAACGCGAAGCAGCACGACCGCGAGGCCGAGATCGTGCTCGGCGCGGGCAACATCGGCGGCGTGATGATCGCGACCAACATGGCCGGCCGCGGCACCGACATCAAGCTGCGCGGCTTCACCCGCGAGGAACTCGTCGAGCACTGGAAGCGCCGCAACATCTGCCCGAAGGAGGTGCACGCGGGCATGCCCGACGCCGAGATCATCGGCCTCTGCTACCGGCATCTCGGCGGGCGCATCCTCGGCACCGATGCGGTCGCCGGCCGCGACGCGGGCGCCGTGCGCACGATGCTCCTGAAGCACTGGGCCGTCGAGCGCGCGCGCTACCCCGAGAAGAAGGTCACGGCGATGTCGGATGACGCGCTCGTCGAGATCCTCGACGCCGCGGGGCTTCCGCCGCTCCACCGGCTCGAGATGTGGGCCGACGTCGAGGCGATGGGCGGACTGCACATCGTCGGCACCGAGCGCCACGAGAGCCGCCGCATCGACAACCAGCTCCGCGGCCGCGCGGGCCGTCAGGGCGACAACGGCTCGAGCCGCTTCTTCCTCTCGAT
>JBIIYI010000432.1:0-3017 GCA_044346895.1 Phycisphaerales bacterium | reverse complement strand
GACAGGAACGGCACGCGGTCGACCATGTAGCGGTCGAGGCGCTTGTCGAGATCCTTCAGGAGTTCGAACTCGACCGTGACCGGCGACTCGTCGTCCTTCGCCGCGTTCTCCTCGTAGATCGCGAACAGCGCATCGCGATCGATCGCGCCGCCTGCGCCGAGGAGCGCCGCGGTGCGTTCAAGTCGTGCTTCGTCGGATGCGTCGTTCGATGCGTTCACGGATCTGCCCGAACTCCCTCGAGTCGCGGGTTCGAGAGGGTCGCCGCGAGACGGACGCCGTGGATCGCGCGACGCGCGTCAGCCACCCGCGCCCGGGACGGGCACGGCGGGAGCCGCGCCCTCGGACGGTGCCGTGCCGCCCGGGGTCTCCTGCGCCGCCTGCTCGCGGATCAGTTCGTCGAAGAGCGCGTCGCCGGAACCGGTTCCCGTCGCGCCGCCGGGGGCGGGAGCCACGGGCTTCACGGGAAGTTCCGCGGCGGTCGGAATCGGAATCGCCGTCGCGAGGGTCAGCGTCTCGGAGGCGCGCCACTTCGCGAGCTTCTCGTACTGCGGCCAGCGCGTGCCGGCGAACGTCGCCGCTTCCTCGAGCAGCTTGCGCGAGCCCTCGAAATCGCCGCGGCTCTCGGCGACCGCCGCGCGTCCGAAGAGGGTCGGCAGCACGACCGTGATGGCGTTCTCGCGCTTGCCGCCGGCGATCTTGACCGCGAGGTCGGCGGCGGAGGCGTAGTTCGCGTCGGCGGCGTCCTGCGTCGCCTTGCGGGTCGCTTCGTCGAGCAGCACGGCGGGGGTCTCACCCTGCTTCGCGATGAGTTCGCCCGAGCGGATCTGGCCAAGCCGCAGATCGCCCGCCTGCATGTTGGCCATCATCGCCACCTGCAGGACGGTCGTGTGCGTCTTCGCGACCACGTCGAACTCCTCGGGGATCGAGGCCTTCTGCAGATCCTGCCACGCGAGCGAACTCTTCTCGACCTGCTTGCGCTGCCAGAGGTTGTAGCCCATGGCCGCGCAGGCCGCGAGCAGCGCGACGAGCAGGTAGTTCGGTCCCTGCTTCTTCAGCCAGAACACGAAGTCGTCGTTGATCCGGCTTTCGGAGAGGTCGGTCGTCTGGACCTGCGACGGTCGGTTGTCGGGAGTCTTCGCCATGGGTCGGACAATCTATCGGTTCGGCGGCGGAATGGGATGCGCCATGACGCGAGTTGGTCGGATAACCGCTCTGCGTCGGCCCTTCGTCGACCCTTCGTCGCGTGTCCCGCCGAGTGCCGCCGAGTGCCGCCGATGTCGCTCACCCGGCGGAACGCGAGGGCGGGGAGCATGGCCGAGCCTGCAGGCATCGCGACCCGTCGGACGGGTCACCACCCGGGGAATTCCACCGCCGGAGGACTTCCGCCACCGCCGGAGGACTTCCGCCACCGCCGGCGGATTTCCGCCGCCGACGGAGGACTTCCGCCGCCACCCGAGGATCTCCGCCATCTGCCGTGGCGTCGCGCGCACCGGCGCCCGCGGGCTCAGACCGGGCGTCGGCTCTCGCGGTTCGCGGCGATCACGAGGTCGGCAGCCGCCGCGAACCCGCCACGGTCGTGGTGCCCCGCGCGCGCCTTCGCCACCGCGGCGATGCGCGGATCGGCGTTCTCCATGGCGATCCCGAGCCCGGCGCTCCGGATCATCTCGAGGTCGTTGAGCCCGTCGCCGACCGCGGCCGTTTCGGCGGGGTCGATGCCGAACTCCGCGCAGACGGCCTCGATGGCCGTCCACTTGTTGACGTTGCGGTCGAACGCCTCGAGGAGGTGCGTCGGCGCGTTGATCGCCTCTTCGGCCGTGAGCGCGCTCCAGTGCTGCACGAAGATCCGGTCACCGAGTTCGCGCGCGATCCGCGCCACCACCGGCGCGAGCGCGGCGTGCGGCGCGACGGCCCCGACGCGCACGGTGTGCTCGATGGACGGGTGCGCGTCGATGTGCGCGACGCGTCGGAACGTCACGGGCAGGACGTCGAACCACCACGCCGTCGCGGGATCGAACGCGTGCTCGCCCACCATCACGTAGTCGAAGCCGGCTTCGGTATGGTCGAGCAGGTGCTGGGCGAGCAGGTCGTGCTCGGCGAGGATGCCGCTCGTGGCGCGGACGAGATCGGCGGGAAGCCCCCGGCGGATGACCACGCGCCCATCGCGGGCGTCGTGGACGAGGGCGCCGCCGGCCATGATGGCGTGGCCCGCGTGGTTGATGTGGTCGAGCACGTGGCCGCACTCCCGCAGGGCGCGTCCGGTGGCGGGGATCACCTCGACCCCCGCATCCTGCAGCCGGCGGATCGCGAGAAGGTTCGCCTCGCTCACCTGCCCCCGGCGGTCGAGCAGCGTTCCATCGAGGTCGGTGACGAGAAGTCGGTAGCGCACGGCCGGAGTCTACGGGATGCGGTGCGCCGCACCCGGCGACCCGGCCCCATTATCCTGCGCCCGTGCTGGTCGCCTCGACGAACGTTCCCGCGACTCCCCTGCATGCCGCGGAGGGGCTCGTCCTCCTCGATGCGGGCGAGGCGATCGTGAAGGGCGCGCTCGAATCGCAGGTGGCGGTGGGGGTGCTGGCCGCTCCGATGGTCGCGCGGCTTGCGGCGCTCGCGCGCGTCGGTTCGTCCGAGGCTGCGCGCGCGCTCCTCGCGCGGCACCAGACCGAGATCGTCCTCGGCGGCGACGGCGCGCGCGCGGTGGCGATCGCGCTCTCGGCCGTGCGCGGCGGGCGAAGCGCGGTGGCGGTCGTGCCCGCGTCCGACCTCGTCGGTGCCGTCGAAGGGCTGCGCGGTGCGCGCACCGCGTTCGGCAATCCCGAGCAGGGGCTTGCGATCCTCCTCGAGGACGATCCCGAGAACGAGTCGATGATCTGTCCGCGTCGCCTCGCGATCGGCGCGGGTCTCGTGGTGCTCGAGGCCACCGACCTCTCGAGCCTGCGCGACTCGATCGAGCATGCGCTTCGACTTTCCCGCGCGGCGACCGCACCGGTCGCCGTCGTCGTCCACCGCATGATCTTCTC
>JBIIYI010000057.1:0-10675 GCA_044346895.1 Phycisphaerales bacterium | reverse complement strand
ACCACGAAGCTCGACGTGAACCAGGCGCAGGCGAACCTCGACCTCGAGGAGGCCGCGATTCCGCAGCTGCGGAGCGCGCTTGCGGAGGCGAAGGGAAATCTCGCGACCCTGTGCGGCACCGACACCACGTCGATCGAGGCGCTGCTCGGCGCGCGCAGCACGATTCCCGCGGCGCCCGACGCGGTCGCGGTGGGCATTCCCGCGGCGCTCCTCGCGCGACGGCCCGACCTCCGCGCCGCGGACCAGCGCTACGCCGCCGCGGTCGCCTCGATCGGCGCCGCGGAGGCGCTGCACTATCCCGCGCTCACGCTGGCCGGAAACCTCTACATCTCGTCGACCGAGTTCAGCGGACTCGGCGACTGGTCGAACCGCGCGTACTCCTTCGGCCCGTCGCTCTCCCTCCCGCTCTTCACGGGCGGCGCGATCGAATCGCAGATCGCGCAGGCGAAGGCGACCGCCGAGGTCGCCTTCAACGCGTGGCGCGGCACGCTGGTGCGCGCCGTCGCGGAGGTCGACGTCGCGATCGCCTCGCTCGTCCTCGCGCGCGATTCCGACGCGCGGTACTCGAAGGCCGTCGAGAGCGCGGGCGACACGTACCGACTCGCGAAGATGCAGTACGACGCGGGGACCACGACGCTCGAGAACCTGCTCGACGTCGAGAACCAGTACTACCGCGCGCAGGATGCCGAGGTGCAGGCGCGCGGACTCGCCGCGCGATCGGTGGTCGATCTGTGCCGAGCGCTCGGCGGCGGATGGGAATCCTCCGTGCCCGCCGAAGGAAGCGCGATCGACGAATCACGCACCGCCGTGACCACTTCCGCCGCGGAGCCCTTCTCGCGGAGCCCGCTCACGCGCGGCGACGCGAAGCCGTCGCAGGACGGCGCACCGCGGGAGCCCGCAGGCGCGGGATCCCCTACCGAGAGCGCTTCGCCCGAGAGCGCTGCTTCCGGAACCCCCGCGTCTGAAACGCACACATCTGAAACGCACACATCTGAGACTCCAACGTCCGCCGCGGGCGCCAATCCGTAGGACGCACGAGACACCGCACGCCGCGCCGCGAGGGCGCGTCCGACCCCGATCGAATCGACGCACCCGCGTCACGCGAGTTCCGACATGCAGAATCCGACGAGCATCCAGTTGGGCGCCACCGCGCGCGCCGCATACTCCCGCCTCAACCTCGCGACCGCGTGCGTCGCCGCGACCGCCGTGGTCGCAGGCTGCGGCAGGACCCAGCCTCCGCCGGCCGCACCGGCCGCGATCGCCGTGCGCACCGAGCCCGTGGCGACGCAGGACATCCCGATCGCCTACGAGTTCCCGGCGACGATCCAGTCGCCGCAGTCGGTCGAGATCAACGCGCGCGTGCCGGGCTGGCTCGCGACGCAGGCGACGCCCGACGGCGCCCGCGTGACGAAGGGCCAGGTGCTCTACACCATCGATCCTTCGCAGTACCGGATCGCCCTCGACGCGGCGAACGCGAAGCTCGCGCAGGCGAAGGCGCAGGAGGAGGTCGGCCAGGCGCGGCTCGACACCGCGACCGCGCAGCGCACCTACGCTCAGGCCACCTACGACCGCAACCGGGATCTCGTCTCCTCGGGCGCCGTGAGCCAGGAGCGCTTCGACCAGATCACCGCGCAGCTCGCGGAGGCGAAGGCCGCGGTCGAGCAGGCGAACGCGGACATCGCGAGCGCGAAGGCGAACGAACTCGCGGCGCAGGCCGACATCGCGAACGCGACGCTCAACCTCTCCTACTGCACGGTGTCGAGCCCCCTCGACGGACTGATGGGCGCGTCGAAGTTCTTCGAAGGCACGCTCGTCGGAGAACTCGGACAGCAGACGCTCAACACCGTCGTCCAGACCGATCCGATGTGGGCGGGGTTCAGCCCGAGCGCGAACTACCTGCCCGTGATGCTCGCCAACCAGAAGGCGGGAACGCTCGTCACCCGCGTGCGGCTCGCGGGCGCGTCCGCGACGCCCGAGCCGACGACCCCGCTGCGCACGACCGGCGAGTCGCCGGTTGCCGACGCGCGGCTCGTCTTCATCGACAGCACGGTCACGGGATCGTCGGACACCGTGCTCATGCGCGTCGAGTTCGCGAACCCCGACACCGTCTTCCGCCCTGGCGCCTACGCCATGGTCGAGATCGGGCTCGGCATGCAGAAGGACGCGCTGGTCGTGCCGGAGGAATCCGTCTTCGCTCGGCAGACGGAACTCTTCGTCTGGCGCGTGAAGGCGGACGACACGGTCGAGAGCATCCGCATCGACGCGGTGTCGAAGCACGAGGACATGATCGTCATCGCGCCGGGCGCGATCGCGAAGGGCGACCGGATCGTGACCGCGGGCGTGGCGAAGCTCAAGGCGGGCGCGCGGATACGCGAGTCGAAGCCATCGGAAGCCGGATCGGGCGGCGCGGCCGTCGTCGAACCGGCCGGCGAGGCGAAGGTGGAAGCATCGACCGGCACGGCCGCCGGAGGGAAGTAACTCCACATGTCCTTCCGCTTCTTCATCGACCGCCCGATCTTCGCGACCGTCATCGCGCTCGTGATGACGCTGTCGGGCATCATCTGCGCGTACCTCCTGCCGATCGCGCAGTTCCCGAACATCGTGCCGCCGACCGTGCAGGTGAGCGCGACCTACAACGGCGCGGACGCGAACACCGTCGCGCAGGTCGTGACGCTGCCGCTCGAGCAGCAGATCAACGGCGTCGAGGGCATGCTCTACATGAGCTCGACCTCGACCAGCGCCGGCGTGTCGACGATCACGGTCACGTTCGAGGTGGGCTACGACCTCGACATCGCCGCGGTCGACGTGCTGACGCGCGTCAACCAGGCGATGCCGCAGCTCCCTGAGGCGGTGCAGCGCGTCGGCGTGAGCATCGCGAAGCAGTCGACCAACATGACGGGCGTGGTGAGCCTCTACTCGCCGAAGGGAACGTACGACAGCGCGTTCCTCTCGAACTACGCGAACATCACGGTCGAGCCCGTCGTCTCGCGCGTGGACGGCGTCGGCAACACGACGGTGTTCGGCCTCCAGCAGTACGCGATGCGCATCTGGCTCGATCCGGACAAGATGACGCAGCTCGGTCTCACGGGCGACGACGTGACCAACGCCGTGCGCGCGCAGAACGTGCAGGCCTCGCTCGGCGCCGTCGGCGCGGAGCCCTCCGTCGGCCGGCCGGCCACGATGCTCTCGATCCAGGCCGTCGGACGCCTGACGACTGTGGAGGACTTCGCGGACATCGTCGTGCGCGCCGGGAAGGACGGCGCCATCGTGCGTCTCCGCGACATCGGCGAGGTCGACCTCGGCTCGTACCAGTACTCGAGCACCTCCGCGCTGAACGGCGGCTCGACCGCCACCATCGGCATCTACCAGCTTCCGACCGCCAACGCCTTCGACGTCATCGAGAAGACGCAGCGCGAGATGGAGCGGCTCAAGGAGCAGTTCCCGCCCGACGTCGACTACGTCATCGCCTACGACACCACGAAGTTCGTGAAGGCGTCGCTCGACGACCTCATCAAGACGCTGTTCGAGGCGGGCATCCTCGTGCTCGTCACGATCTTCGTCTTCCTGCAGTCGTTCCGCGCGACGCTGATCCCGATGATCGCGATCCCCGTGTCGATCGTCGGCACCTTCGCGATGATGCAGGTGTTCGGCTTCTCGATCAACACGCTGACGCTGCTCGGCCTCGTGCTCGCGATCGGCCTCGTGGTCGACGACTCGATCATCGTCGTCGAGAACGTGTACCGGCAGCTCGAGTCGGGCGTGAAGAACCCGAAGGACGCCGCCGAGAAGGCGATGGAGGAGGTCGGCGGCCCGATCGTCGCGACGAGCTCGGTGCTGCTCGCGGTGTTCATCCCCGCGGCGCTGATGCCGGGCATCACGGGCCAGCTCTACAACCAGTTCGCGCTGACGATCGCGTTCTCGATCGCGTTCAGCTCGATCAATTCGCTCACGCTGTCGCCCGCCCTCTGCGGCGTCTTCCTCCGCGAGCAGCACCCGTCGAAGTTCAAGCCGTTCGTCCTCTTCAACACCGCCTTCGACTGGGTGTCGCACCACTACGCGCTCCTCGTGCGCCTCCTGTGCCGGCACTGGTACGCGATGGTCGTGATCTTCGTCGCGGGCTGCCTCGGCGTCGTCCACTACTTCCGCATCACGCCGACGTCGTTCATCCCAAACGAGGACCAGGGCTACTACTTCGTCCACTTCCAGCTGCCGCCGGGGGCGAACCTCCTCCGCACGCAGGACGTGTCGAACCGCATCCAGGCGATCGTGCGCGCGGACCCCGCGGTGACCGACGCGATCCAGATCAACGGCCTCAACTTCCTCACGAGCTCGCTCTCGTCGAACGCGGGCCTCGTGATCGTGACGCTGAAGGACTGGGACGACCGCGACGTCGCCACGGAGAACCTGCGCGCGATCATCACGCGCGCCATGCCGAAGCTCGCGGACATCGCCGATGCCCACGTCCAGCCGTTCCCGCCGCCGCCGATCCCGGGACTCGGCAACGTCGGCGGCTGGCAGCTGCAGCTCGAGGCGCTCGAGGGCCAGCCGTTCAACGAACTCGCCGCGGTGTCCGAGGACTTCATGGCGGAGGCGGCGAGGCGGCCCGAGCTGACGCAGCTCTCGACGCCCTTCTCGGACGCGGTGCCGATGCTCTCGCTCGACATCGACCGGACGCGCGTCTACGCGCTCGACCTCGACATGTCGACCGTGTTCAGCGCGCTCGGACAGGTGATGGGCCAGAGCTTCATCAACAACTACAACCAGTTCGGCCAGGTCTACAACGTGATGGTGCAGGGCGAGGCCGCGTCGCGCATGACCATGCTGGACGTGATGCAGCTGCGCGTCAAGAACCGCAACGGCGAGCTCGTGCCGTTCGCGAGCTTCGCGACGCCGTCGATCCGGACCGGCACCGACAACGCCACGCACTACAACCTCTACAACACCGTGCAGGTGAACGGCGCGACGACCGCGGGCTTCGGCTCGAGCGACTCGATCAAGGCGATCGACGAGGTCGCCGCCGCGACGCTTCCCGAGGGCTACAGCTACGAGTGGACCGGCACGACCTTCCAGGAGATCGAGTCGGCCGGCCTCGCGCCGTACGTCTTCGGACTCGCGATCGTCGCGATCTTCCTCCTGCTGGCGGCGCTCTACGAGAGCTGGCTGCTGCCCTTCAACGTGCTGCTCGCCGTGAGCTTCGCGGTGCTCTTCGCGCTCGTCGCGCTGCACATCGCGGGTCGTGACCTCGACGTGTACGCGCAGATCGGGCTCGTGATGCTGGTCGGGCTCGCGGCGAAGAACGCGATCCTCATCGTCGAGTTCGCGAAGGTGCGCGCCGACACGGGCGAGGCCGTCATCGACGCGGCGAGCGAGGCGTCGCGGCTTCGCCTGCGTCCGATCATGATGACGAGCTTCGCGTTCATCCTCGGCATCCTGCCGCTCGTCGTCGCGACCGGCGCGGGCGCGCAGGCGCGGCACTCGATCGGCGTGACCGTGCTCGGCGGCATGCTCGGCTCGACGATCATGGACCAGCTCGTCGTGCCGACCTTCTTCTACATGTTCTATTCGCTGCGGCGGAAGTCGGGCTTCGGAACGCCGGAGAAGCCCGCGGGCGCAGGCGCCGCGACGACCCACGGCCACGGCCACGGCTGAGGCATCCGCGCGCATCGATCGCGCGGCCCTTCGAGTGCATTCCGACGCCGTCCCGGAGGAATCCGCGGGCGGCGTCGGCGTTTTTGCGGCCGATCGGCGGTGGCGCGGGCGAAGACCCGTGCTATGTTCGCCGCATGACCCGCCATCGAACGATCGCCGCCGTGCTCGCATCCCTCGCGGTCGGCGCGGTCGCGGGCGCCGCGATCATCTTCCAGACGAACGGCCCGTTCGGCGGCTTCTTCGGTCTCTGGGGCGCGGACCTCTCGGTGCAGCAGTCGGTGGCCGAGCGATTCGCGCCGACGACCGACCACACGTTCACCGTCGCGCGGTTCTGGCTGATGAACAACTCGAGCAGCGTGCAGGCTCCGGTGAAGGTGCGGCTTGAACTTGACGCAGTCGACATCGGCATGGGCGGCACGTCGCGACCGAGCGGGATCGCGCTCGAGGAATGGAACTTCCCGATCGCGACGCTCGGATGGGCTCCGGTGCAGCACGCGATGACGAGCAAGGCGCAACCGCCGCTGCGCGCCGGCCGCCGGTACTGGATCGTCGCGTCGAGTCCGGCCACGGGCGGATCAAACCCGGTGTGGAACTTCGCGAGTTCGGGCAACGCGTACCGCGCGATCACGCAGCTCGACGGTTCGTGGGCGGCGGGTTCGGGAGCCGCGCTGACGCTCGTCGTCGAAGGCGACGTCGGCGCGCCCGCGAAGGGCGACATCGACGACGACGGTTCGATCGGCGCGGCGGATCTCTCGCTCCTCCTCGCGGCGTGGGGCACGGCGCAGCCCGATGCAGGACTCGCGGATGTCGACCAGAACGGCGTCGTCGAGGCGGCCGACCTGTCGCTCCTCCTCGTTGGCTGGACCGGCTGACGCGGACGAACCTCGCCCTCGATCCTCACCCTCGTTTCGCGCGGCTACACTCGCGGCCCCATGGCCAAGAAGTCGCACGACGCCGCCGCCGCGGCACAGCTCTCCGGCATTCCGCTCGCCACCTACGCCGCACGCCGCGAGCAGGTGCTCAAGCATCTCAAGGACTCGGTCGCGCTCGTCTTCGCGGGCGACATGGACGCGAGCCTGCACGGCGAGTTCCGCGCGAACGCACACTTCCAGTACCTCACCGGCATCGGCGACGAGCCGGGCGCCGTCCTCCTCCTCGATCCGCTGAGTCCGGTCGAGGCGCGGCGTGCGATCCTCTTCCTGAAGCCGCTGAACCCGGAACTCGAGAAGTGGGACGGCTTCCGCGAGGAGATCTCGTCGAAGCTGCGCGGGAAGTACGGCGTCGGAACGATCATGCGCACGACGGCGTTCGCGCGGTTCCTGCTCGAGGCGACGAAGCGTGCGAAGCGGTTCGCGCTCCTCCATCCGCTGGCGGCGCACACCGCGCCCGTGTCGCCCGATCTCGACGTCTTCCGGAAGAGCGCCGAGCGCATTCCGGGCTCGGGTTTCGTCGACCACACGCAGCTCCTCGCGGTGATGCGCGCGGCGAAGGGCCCGGAGGAGATCGCGCTCATGCAGCGCGCGGCCGACATCACGGCGAGGGGCTACGACGCGGTGCTGCGCGGGCTGAAGCCGGGCATCTCGGAGTTCGACGTGCAGGAGCTCGCCGAGCACGGCTACCGCACGAACGGCGCGCGGCGCGCGGCCTACCACACGATCGCGGGCGGTGCCTTCAACGCGACGGTGCTCCACTACCACGGCAACCGCGAGCCGCTCGCCGATGGCGACGTCATCCTGCTCGACTCGGGTGCCGACTACATGGGCTACGCCTGCGACGTGACGCGCACGTTCCCGGTCGGCGGGAAGTTCACCAAGCGCCAGCGCGAGATCTACGAGATCGTGCTCGAGGCGCAGCTCGCGGCGATCGCCGCGACGAAGGCCGGCACGACGTTCGCCGCCATCGACAGGGCCGCGCGCGACGTCATCACGAAGGCGGGCTACGGCGACGCGTTCTTCCACGGCTGCGGACATCACCTCGGCCTCGAGGTGCACGACATCACGCCGGAGGGTCCGATTCCCGAGAACGCGGTCATCACGATCGAGCCCGGCATCTATCTCCCCGACGAGAGGATCGGCGTGCGCATCGAGGACGACATCCTCGTGACGAGGAAGGCGGGCGGCGTCAATCTGACCACCGCGATCCCGAAGACGGTCGCCGAGATCGAGCGCGCGATGGCGCGGTGAGCATCGGCGACGGTCGACGATGCGAGGGTCGACGGTGCGGGGGTCGACGCTGCGAGGGTCGACGATCGCCGGTTTGACCGACCCACCTTCGCGCGATCTTGACCGCCGCTTCATCGCGCTCGCACGAAGGCTGCGGATGTTTCCTTCATGCATGGAAGCCTGCCGTCTGGCCCGCTCGGCCGGACGATGATCCTCACCGGCTCCGTCGGTTCCGGGCACACCCGCGCCGCGCAGGCGGTGCGCGAGGCGTTGCTGCGGTGCCATGACGCCGAATCCGCGGAGGTGCTCGACGTGCTCGCGTTCGCGACGCCCGTCTTCCGCGCGGCGTACCGGGACGCGTACGTCTCGCTGATCGAGCGGGCGCCCGGAGTCGTCGGCTGGATCTACCGGTCGAGCGACACCACCGAAGGCGGCCGGCTCCGCCGGATGCTGCAGCGATCGGCCCTCGCGCGCATGCGTGCGCGCATCGCGGCCGACCGGCCCGACACGATCATCTGCACCCATTTCCTCGCCTCCGAGCTCGTCGAAGGCATGGTCGCCCGCGGCGAGTGGCACGGGACGTTCGGCGTCGTGGTGACCGACCTCGACGCGCATGCGATGTGGGCGGTTCCGCTGTCGGCGGACCGGTGGTTCGTCGCGCTCGACGAAACGCGCGAGATCCTCGTCGGGAAGGGCGTGCCGCGGGAGCGCGTCGCGGTCACGGGCATCCCGATCTCCGCGGCGTTCTCGGCGACGCTCCCGCCGCGCGCCAACCTGCGCGCCGCGCATGGATTTGCGGCGGAAGGACCTCTGCTCCTCGTGTCCGGCGGCGGAGTCGGCGTGTCGATGCTCGACCGCACGCTCGAGACGCTCCTCGAGATGCCGATCGACGGTTCGATCGCGCTCGTATGCGGGAAGAACGAGTCCCTTCGCGCGCGTGCCGCGCGGCTGGTGGCGGAACATCCGCGCTCGCGAGTCCGCTGCAACGTGCTCGGATTCACCGACCGCATGCACGAGCTCATGCGCATCGCGGATCTCTCGATCGGGAAGCCCGGCGGACTGACGTCGAGCGAGGCGCTCGCATCCGGACTTCCCATGGCGATCGTGCATCCGGTGCCGGGTCAGGAGGAGCGCAACAGCGATCATCTGCTCGAGTGGGGTTGCGCGATCCGCCTCAATTCGCCCGAGTCGCTCGGCTGGCGCGTCGAGGGACTGCTGCGCGATCAGGATCGGCTTGAGGAGATGCGCACCCGTGCCCTCGCGCGCGCGCGGCCACATGCCGCCGAGTCGGTGGTCTCGATCCTGGCGGATCTGCATCGTCCGCCGGTCGTCGGTGTCCGCCCGGAGGCGTCGGACCCCGCGTCGGACCCCGCGACGAAGTGCGCGACGACGCACCGGTCGGCCGTACGAAGCCAGGGCAGTGGTGAAGCCGCCGGGATCGGCGACCCTACTGCCCCGCCACCCCATGCCATGCAAGCAGGCAGAGCGACCACGCGACGGGCGACGCGCTGATCGCGACCGCGAGGTATGCGAGGAACCGTCCGGCGCCGCGCTTCCTGCGCGCGAGCAGTTCGCACGCCACGATCACCCAGAGCATGAGCGCGAACTTGAACGCGATGGCGCCATGCATGCCCCACGCGTCGATGACGATCCTCGCCACCGGATTCACCTCGACGCCGCCGCGATCGAGGATCTTCCACGTCAGCATGATGTCGAGGCTCGATACGAAGACGAGCCAGACGTAGGCGTTCTGGAAGTGCATCTCCGGGCTGCGTGCGAAGCCCAGCGGATCGCGGCGCAGCGGGACGCCGCACTCGGGACACTGCGCGGGGCGGCGGGCGACGGTGGGATCGAGCGTGTGACCACACTCGACGCACTTCCCGTACTTCTCGCGCTTGCGCCGGCGGAGTGTCGCAGGAATGGCCATGGCGACCCACGACGCGCCGCTCCAGAAGAGCATGTCCGCCGCCAGTCCGAGCGGCAACGGACGGAGTGCGACCAGCACCTGCTGCCCGTCGATGTCGCCGAGGTACACGTTCCAGCGATGCTCGGGAAACGAGTCGTATCCCTCGCCGCTCGCCCGCCGGGCGAACCACGCTTCGCTCGCGAAGGCGCGAAACGGCCAGCCCGAGAGGCCGGTGTCGATGCGCAGGTAGCGGTCTCGTTCGAGTTCGTCCGGCGCGACCACGCAGCCCGTCGGCGCGGCGCGGGGGGTCGGTGGGCTTGCGCCATCCGAGGGATCCGCCAGCGCGCCAGTCGGCCAGACGCTCTCGCCCTCCGGTCGGGAACCCGCCTCGACGATGCACCAGTCGCTGAAGATCCCGCGCCGGACCTGCACGGAGGGTTCGGAGGCGGTGTCGGCGGGCGACGACGACAGCACGAGCTGCTGCGCCTGGGTGATGCGCGAACCTGGTCCGAGGCCACGCATGGCGAGGAGGAGAGGCATGGCCCAAGCCATGAAGAGCGTGAGTGAAGCGCCGCTCAGCAGGAACGGGAGGATTCTCGTCGGAGAGCCAGGCGGACGGCGCATGGGTGCATCATGCCATCTCTCGCGACATGCATGCCGCTGATGACGCGTGCCAAGCAGGATGCGTGCCGCACGGAGCGCGTGGGGCGCGTGCCGGGGCGCGTGGGGTGCGTGCCGGGGCGCGTGCCACGGGGCGTGTGCCACACGGGGCGCGTGCCAAGCACGTGCCGGGCACCCCACGGCACCTCACGCCACGTGCCAGGCACCTCGGAACCCGAGTCGGGGATCCGCAACCGCGTGGCATCGCGGAAGCGCACGCGCGTGCCAAGCACGTGCCGGGCACCCCACGGCACCTCACGCCACGTGCCGGGCACCAACTGGACAGGTCAACAACGCC
>JBIIYI010000431.1:0-3035 GCA_044346895.1 Phycisphaerales bacterium | reverse complement strand
TCGAGGAGCGGCTCGTTCGCGCGCCCGATGTCGGTGGCGAAGCCGAGGTCGCCCGCGGGAGTCTCGAAGCGGAACGCGACCGTCCCGGCGTCGTCGTGCGGATTCTCGCACGCGTGGACCCGCAGCGGCCCGAGGTCGAACGCGGCGCCGCGCGCGTCGAACGGCTCGAGCGCCATGTCGGGGTAGCCGCGCGCGAGCGCGTGCCGCACGTGGCGCGCGGAGCAGCGCATGCGCATGCCCGTCTCCATCGCGACGCGGGCCCAGCCCGCCTGCGCGTGGTCGTTGTCGAAGTGGGTGAAGAGGATCTCGTGCGTCTCGGCGAGATCGATCCCGAGGATGGCGAGATGCCCGCGGACCATGCGCGGCGAGAGTCCGGCGTCGATCAGGATCTGGCGCCGGCCCTCGGGCGTCGTGACGCGCAGGAGCGAGGCGTTCCCCGACGAACTCGAGCCGAGCACGGTGAACTCGAGCAGCGCGTCGGCGCTCCGCGCGCGTCGGATCGTCGAGAAGAGTGGTCCGAGCGCCGCGTGCAGCATCGCGCTACTCGTCGCTTCCGGCGGAGGCGCCCGCCACCGCGCCCACCGTGTCGCGCGCGCTCGTGATGCGCCCGTGCCGCGTGGCGATCCCGCGCTTCGAGGTGCGGAGGAAGGCGATGAACTCGTCGGCGATCGGATGCCCGGCGAGCTCCACGACCCGCGCCACGCGCGTCGAGTGGACGTCGCGGCTCCGCACGAGGATGCCGTAGATCGTCCGCACCATCTCGATGTCGGCCTGCGGGATGCCCGCGCGGCGCATGCCGACGCGGTTGTATCCGCCGACGTAGTTGAACGCCGACGCGGTGAAGAACGGACAGAGGTCCTTCGTCATCCCGACGGTGCCGCCGACCATCGCGCCGCGGCCGACCCGGCTGAACTGCTGGATGGCCGCGCCGCCGCCCGTCACCACGCGGTCGCCGACCTCGACGTGACCCGCGAAGAGCGTGCCGTTGGCGAAGGTGCAGTCGCTTCCGATCTGGACGTCATGCGCGGCGTGCGCGCAGGCCATGAAGTAGTTCCGGTCGCCGACGCGCGTCGGGCGGTCATCGCGCGTCGCGCGGTGCACGGTCGCGTGCTCGCGGAACACGTTGCCGTCGCCGAGCACCGTGCCGGAGCCTACCTTGTCGTAGGCGAATCCACGGTCCTGCGGCGCGAATCCGATCGCGGCGCCCGGGAAGAAGACGTTCCGTTCGCCCGCGGTGAGCGGCCCCTGCAGGTGGACGTTCTGCACGAGCACGCAGCCTGCGCCGAGCGCGATCTGTCCGCGGAGCACGCAGCCGGGGCCGATCTCGACGTCGTCGGCGAGCCGAATGTCGCCGTCGAGGATCGCGGTGGGGTGGATCTTGGGCACGCGGCGATTGTACGGATTGCGCACTGCGGCGTACGCTCCTCGTCCGATGGAGCGGATCGCCGCCAACCGACACGTCGAGATCGTCGATCTCGGCCGCATCGCCTACGCCGAGGCGCTCGCGATCCAGCGCGCGGCGCACGAGCAGGTGGTCGTGGAGCGCCCGCAGCGCGGCGCGATGAAGGTCTTCCTCCTCGAGCACGTCCCGGCGGTGGTGACCGTCACGCGCCGGCCCGAGGCCGCGAAGCACGTCCTCGCCGACGACGCGCTCCTCGCGCGGCACGGGATCGAGCGCGTCGAGACCGATCGCGGCGGCGACGTGACCTACCACGGACCGGGGCAGCTCGTCGCCTATCCGATCCTTGATATCGAGCGCCTCGGGCTCCGGGTCCATCCGTACGTGCGCTTCCTCGAGCAGTGCGTGATCGATCTCCTCGCGGAGCATGGGCTCGCGGGCGCGCGCGATCCCTCGGCGACGGGGGTGTGGGTGGGCGCGGGCGGGCCCGAGCGGAAGATCGCCGCGATCGGCGTGCGCCTCTCGCGGTTCGTCTCGCTGCACGGGTTCGCGCTCAACGTCGATCCGGATCTCTCCCACTTCGGGCTCATCGTTCCCTGCGGACTGACGCGGCCGGTGACGAGCATGCGTGCCGAACTCGGCGCGCGCACGCCGGGCCTCGAGGAGATGAAGCGCGCTGCCGCGGCGTGGTTCGTGCGCGAAGTCGAGCGGCATGTGGAAGGGGAGGCGGAGGCGTCCGAGGACGCGCAGTGCGGCGGGGGCTCCGGTGACGCGCGCTCCGGTGATGCCGTCGATGTGGCCGAGGGCTGAGTACACTCGCGGCATGCAGAAGCTCGCCCACATCGGCATCGCCGCATCCGTCGTCCTTTCCGCAGCCGCGCTTCTGGTGTCGATCGCGTCGCGCCCCGCATCGGTGGCGCATGCCGCGTGGACGCCGGTCAGCGACCTCGGTCCCGCGGATGGGCTGCTCCTCGCGATGGAGGCTGGGAAGGAGCCGATGCGCGTCCATGCGAAGGACGGCCGCATCGCGTGGGGGGACCGGTCGACCAACCGCGTGTGGAGCGTGGCGTCGGTCGACATCGATCGCGTGATGAAGCGCATCTTCGACGGCGAGAGCTACGTCGAGCGGCGCCGCGAGGCGCAGGAGTCGGCGAAGGCGGAGGAGGCCGAGTTCAACCGTCGTGCGGAGGAACTCAGGTCGAAGTACCAGCCAGCGGAAGGCAGCGCGCCGCCGCCGGAGGCGCAGCGCGAGATGGCGGCGCTCCAGCAGGAGTTCAACCGCTGGGCCGAGGGCATCCGTGCGCGCGACGAGAAGCTCGCGGCGGAGCAGTTCGAGCAGGCGTATCGCGAGCTCGTCGCGGCGGTCGAGGCGGTCGCGGAGAAGGAGTCGATCGACCTCGTCTTCCGCTTCTACCCGACGGCCGAGCCCTTCAAGGCGAATCGCGCGGGCGAGGCGCTCGCGCAGATCCAGGCGCGCACGTTCCTCAAGTACCCGGCCTCGATCGACATCACGCCCGACGTGATGAAGGCGCTCAATCTCAGCGAGTGAGTGAGGCCGGCCGGAGCGAGGGCGCGGCGGGAGCCGCGTCGTCGCGGTCGCCGCTGCGGCGGCTCCCTCTGGTGCTTCTCTCGGCCG
>JBIIYI010000430.1:0-3036 GCA_044346895.1 Phycisphaerales bacterium | reverse complement strand
GTCGCGAAGAACTGCTCTCCGGGTTCGACGCGCTCTCGATGCGCACCTGGGCCGACTTCGAGAGCGCGTCGAACCCGGAGAGCAGTTCTTCGCGACGCCCGAGAAGTTCAAGAAACGCGGCCGACTCGTGGTTCGAAAGCGCCAGTCGGCTCCGCAGGCCCCCCGCCGCGTCGGCAATCTCGGCCGACGTCGCACGGACGACGCTCCGGGCGTCGTCCCGCCGATCGAGCCACCACGCGGCGAGCGCCACGGCCGGTTCGGCTCCGGCGCCGAGCCCCTCGAGACGCTGCCACCGATGCGGCGTCGCGCGATGCGCGAACAGCGCCCGATCGAGCCCGAGTTCCTCGATGAGCCGGGCGGCGACGGCGCGCGCCGGATGCGCGAGCATCCGACGGATCTCGTCGCCGAGCCGTTCCGCGCTCACCGAACCGAGTTCGTCCGCGTGCGAGCGCACCGCGTCGGCGGTCGCCGGATCGAGCGCGAAGCCGAGCCTCGCCGTGAACCGCACGGCCCGCAGCATGCGCAGGCGGTCCTCGCGGATCCGTTCGTGCGGGTCGCCGATCGCGCGCACGAGTCGCGCGCGGAGATCCGCCTCGCCGCCGACGAAGTCGACGACCGCCCCCGACGCGGGATCGCGGAAGAGTCCGTTGATGGTGAAGTCGCGCCGGAGCGCATCGGCGCGCGCGTCGGCGAAGCGGATGCCGCTCGGCCGCCGACCGTCGACATACTCGAGATCCTCGCGGAAGGTCGCGACCTCGATCGTCCTGCCGCCGCAGCGGACAAGCATGACGCCGAAGGCCTCCCCGACGCCCCGCGCCTTCGGCCAGATCGCCTTCACCTCGTCGGGAGTCGCGCTGGTCGCGACGTCGAAGTCCTTCGGAACAAGCCCGAGCAATTCGTCCCGCACGCAACCCCCGGCGAGGTAGGCGGTGTGGCCCGACTGGAAGAGCGTGCGCGCGATCTCGATGGCCGCATCGCGCGGAGCGAGTTCGGCGGCGCGACTCATGCGCCGCTCCAGCGCCGCCGTTCGTCGCGCGCCTCGGCGTGCAGCCGCGAGACCGCCTCGCGCATCCTCGCGAGGGCCTCGGCGCCGTCGAGCTTCGCGAGTTCCTCGCCCGACATCGGCTCGCCGCAGACGCACACGACCTTGCCGCGCAACCGCGGGAACTTCCGCCCCCGCGGCCACGCCTCGAACGTTCCGTCGACGGCCATCGGCAGGATCGTCGGCCTCGCCTTCTTGACAAGCAGCAGCACGCCGCGCTTGAACTCGATCATCTCGCCGTCCGGCGAGCGCGTGCCCTCCGGGTAGATGATGACGACGCGGCCCGCCTCGAGTTCGGCGAGCGCCGCCTTCATCGCCTCGAGATCGCCGCCCTCGCGCTTGATCGGACGCGCCGAAACGGAGCGGATGATCCAGCCGAACGGGCCGACGAAGAGCGAATCGCGCGCGAGCGCCGTGAACTGGCGATCCCACACCGTGACGCCGTTCACCATCGGATCGAGGAACGACTGGTGGTTCGAGATCACGAGGATCCCGCCCGTCCTCGGCACGCGCCCGCGATGCAGGCGCCGCAGGCCGTAGCAGAGCTTGAGCGCGCTCCAGCAGAGGAACGCGCAGAAGTCCCACCACGCCGCGCGGACGAAGGAGCGCCCGGGCACGCGGCGCCGGTATGCGAACGGGTTCGGGATCGGACTCACGGCGCGCCGGCTCCGCCCGCGCTGCGGCGCAGCGCCGCTCCCGCGCGCGCGCGCACGATCGCCTCGAGGCGGTCGATCACGACGTCGATGTCGACGTCGCTCGTGTCGACGACGTCCGCCCCGCTCGGGCAGACGAGCGGCCCGTCGCGGCGCGTCGAGTCGATGCGGTCGCGTTCCTGGATCTGCGCGAGGATCTCGGGCTCGGAGGTCACGATGCCCTTCAGCGCGAGCTGCTCGACGCGACGGCGCGCGCGCACTTCCGGCCGCGCGTCGAGGTAGATGCGCACGTGCGCGTCGGGGAAGACGACCGAGCCCTGGTCGCGCCCCTCGGTCACGAGCCGCGGATGAAGCGACGCGATCTCGCGCTGGGCCTCGACCATCGCGGCGCGCACGACGGGATTCGACGCGACGGCGCTGACCGCACGCGTGACCTCCTGCGTGCGGATGCGCTCGCCGACGGCCTCGCCGTCGACGAGGAGTTCCGGCGGATCGCGACGCCAGTCGAAGCGGATCTCGAGATCGCGCACGAGCGCCGCGACGCGCTCGCCGTCGGCCGGGTCGATCCCCGTCTCAAGCGCCCGCAGCGCCGCCGCGCGGTACATCGCGCCCGTATCGAGGAACTCGAGCCCGAGCCGCCGCGCCAGTCGGTGCGCCACCGTCGACTTGCCCGTCCCGGCGGGCCCGTCGATCGTGACGATGAACTCGGCGGTGGCGGCCACGACGCTCACTCACTCCTCCTCTTCGACGAGTTCGACGTCCTCGTCGACTTCTTCCGCCATCGTCGCCTGCTCGAGCACCTGGCGTCCACGGTCGAGCGCCTCGATGATGTCGGCGATGGACGGCTTGCGCGCACCCTTGCGCGGCTTCTTGCCGGCGGACTTGCCGCCCCCCTCCGCGCCGGCCTCACCCTCGCCACCCGCGTCGGGACCGCCGAAATCGAGCGCGAGCGTGTTGCCGTAGCCGACGCTGCGCACGCTTTCGACGCACGCCTCGAGGCTGTAGCCCTCGTGCGTGCCGTCCTTCGCGAAGCCGCGGATGCTGGCGCAGATCGCCGGCGCGTACGGTGCGAGCTTGCGCAGCGCCTGCTCGACGTCGCCCGTCGCCGCCGCGTGGGCGAAGCTCGGGTAGCTGCCGATGCGGAAGCCGCCGATCTTCTTGATGAGATCGGTGAGGCGCGTCGGCTCGAAGGTCAGGCCTTCATGCGGCGAGAGAAGCAGGTTCAGTTCGTAGCGGTCGATGTCGCGCAGCGCGACCTTGACGCCCTGCACCGTCAGTTCGAAGGCCTGCTCGGTGTCGGCCGCCACCGCGCGCACCGCGATCGACGGACACCCGAGGCGG
>JBIIYI010000056.1:0-10695 GCA_044346895.1 Phycisphaerales bacterium | reverse complement strand
GCCTCGCTTCAGGTGCCCGGCTTCGCTCGCTTTGGCGTGGATGACGTTGTGCAGCGCTCGCGACTGGCGGGCTGCTGAAGCTTCGCTTCAGGTGCCCGGCTTCGCTCGCTTTGGCGTGGATGACGTCGTGCAGCGCTCGCGACTGGCGGGCTGCTGAAGCTTCGCTTCAGGTGCCCGGCTTCGCTCGCTTTGGCGTGGATGACGTTCCGACTCCGGCGCTCCCCCGGAGCGCCGGGTGCCACGATCCTCAAGCGCCCGACGAAGTCGATCGCGCGGAGGTCCTTCAGCGCCGCAGGCGCGTGGAGGTCCCTCAGCGCCGCAGGCGCGTGGAGGTCCTTCAGCGCCGCAGGCGCGTGGAGGTCGTGGTCGGTCCATGCATGAGCCCACGCGAGACGCCGAGCGCAGCGAGGCGGTCGAGACAACTCATCCCTCGCCGCCGACCTTCACCTTCACGCGGCGAACCCGCGCGGGAAACCGCTGCATGAGCGCGCGCTCCAGGCCCTCGCGCAGCGCGCGCGAGGCCTCGTAGCCTGCGGCCGAGCTCGCCGTCACCAGCGTCAGCGTGCCCTGCGTCAGGCCGCCGATCGACACCGACTCGCGCAACCTCTCGGGAGCAAGCTCGATCCACGCATCGACGAGGTCGCCCACCTCGCGCTGCCGTGTGCGAAACTCGCGTTCGAGCGAACCCACCTGCAGCGCGATGCCGACGTCGCGTTCGCGGCGCCCGCGGAATGCGCGCATGCGCTCGATCCACGCCATGCCGGGCGTTCGTGGACCGGTCGACGCATCCTCGGCACGCGTGGCGCGCGCCGGGCCGCCTGACGTCGCGAGCGGCTTCGGCTCGGTCTCGACCGAGGCCTTTCGGCCATTCCGGCGTCCTGTGGGCTTCTCAGGCATGGCGCGCATGGTACTCGCGGCGGCGATCCGGACGCCGCGTCTCGGGTACCTTCCGCGCATGACCGCGATCCGGATCGAAGGCCTGTTCAAGCGCTTCCGCGACACCACGGCGGTGTCCGACGTGAACCTCGAGATCCCGAGCGGAAGCCTGTTCTTCCTGCTCGGCCCCTCGGGCTGCGGCAAGACCACGCTCCTCCGCATGATCGCCGGCTTCACCGAGCCGAGCGAGGGCCGCATCCTCTTCGGCGACCGGAACGTCGCCAACGTGCCCGCGAACCAGCGCAACACCGGCATGGTGTTCCAGAACTACGCGCTCTGGCCGCACATGACCGTCTTCGACAACGTCGCGTTCGGCCTCGAGGTGCGCAAGCTGTCGCGCGATGCGATCCGCGAGAAGGTGAAGGGCGCGCTCGAACTCGTCCGGATGGGCGAGTACGCCCAGCGCAAGCCCGCGGAACTCTCGGGCGGACAGCAGCAGCGCGTGGCGCTCGCGCGCGCGGTCGTGTTCGAGCCGAGCGTGCTCCTCCTCGACGAGCCGCTCTCGAACCTCGATGCGAAGCTCCGTCTCGAGATGCGCCACGAGATCCGCCGCATCGTCGACACGCTGAGAATCACGACTGTCTACGTGACCCACGATCAGGACGAGGCGCTCTCGCTCGCGGACGGCATGGCCGTGCTCAGGTCGGGCCGCGTGATCCAGACCGGCGCGCCGCGTGCCATGTACCGTCGGCCGAACTCGCGCTTCGTCGCCGACTTCCTCGGCGACACCAACTTCCTGCCCGCGATCCTCGTGCGTTCGGACGCGTCCGAGGCGCTCTACAAGACGGCGGCGGGCGATCTCCTCTCGACGGTCGGGCCCTTTCCGAGGGCGACCGAACTGTCGCTCTCGCTCCGGCCCGAGGCGCTGCGGATGATCGCGGCTGGCGGCGCGGCGACGATGCGCAACACCCTCGCGGGCACCGTCGGGTCCACGATCTATCTCGGCGGCCATGCGCAGCACGAGGTGCGGCTCGACGGCTGCGACGTCTCCGTGCGCGTGTCCGAGCTGAATCCGAAGAATCCTCCCGCGATCGGCGATCGCGTCGCACTGGCGATCGACGCCGACGACGTGGTTCCGCTCGCCGAGTAGGAATAGGCCACGCCATGCCGACCGACGCGTCCACCGATTCTCGAGCGGGTTCTCCGAAGGGGCTTCTGCTCGTCGTCTCCGGGCCGTCGGGCGTGGGCAAGACCACGATCGTGCACGAGGTGATCCGAAGGCTCGGCGGCGAGTTCAGCGTGAGCGCCACGACGCGCGCGCGCACCGAGCGCGAGCGCGACGGCGTCGACTACCACTTCGTCGACCAGCCGACGTTCCAGCGGTGGATCGACGAGGGCCGCTTTCTCGAGTATGCGCAGGTCTTCGGCCGCTCGTGGTACGGCACGCTGCGCGATCAGGTCGAGCAGGCGCTCGGCGAGGGTCGGCTGATCGTGCTCGACATCGACGTGCAGGGCGCGCGCGACGTGAAGACGCGCATGCCGAGCGCGTTCGGCGTGTTCGTGCTGCCGCCGAGCGAGGAGACGCTGCTTCGTCGGCTGCGTGCACGGGGTCGCGAGGACGAGGCGGCGATACTCCGGCGCTTCGCGGAGGCGCAGAAGGAGATCGCGTTCGCGAAGTCGTCCGGCGTCTACGACGCGTTCATCGTGAACGACGATCTCGAGATCGCGATCGACCAGCTGTGCGACCTCGTCCGCTCCCGGCGCTAGCACCGTGCCAGGTTGGTGCCAGGCACCAACCGCGGTCCGACCTGGTGAACTTGGTTGGTGCCGGGCTCGATGCGGAGTGACGGTCTGAGGCGCGTCATTGCGCCGTTCGCGGCTGGTGGAGTGCGTGCACGGCACCAGCCCGCCGATCCAGGTTGATCCATGGTTGGTGTCGGGTTGGTGCCAGGCACCGTCTGACCCACGCCGCTGGCACCGTGCCAGGTTGGTGCCAGGCACCGTCTGACCCACGCCGCTGGCACCGTGCCAGGTTGGTGCCAGGCACCAACCGCGGTCCGACCTGGTGACCTTGGTCGGTGCCGTGCTCGATGCGGAGTGATGGTCTGAGGCGCGTTATTGCGCCGTCCGCGGCTGGTGGAGTGCGTACACGGCACGAACCCGCCGATCCAGGTTGATCCATGGTTGGTGCCAGGTTGGTGCCAGGCACCGGCCGTCAGCGCGTCCGCGGCCGGATCCCCGCCTTCATGCGCGCCATGAACGCCTCGATCAGTCGCGCGAACACCGTCTCCGGATTGCGCCGCGCGTCGATCGTGACGTAGCGCGCCGGATCCTCGCGGCACTGCTGCAGGTAGCCCTCGCGCACGCGCCGATGGAACGCCGCGTCCTTCTGCTCCATCCGGTCGGGCGCCGCGCGACCGGACGTCGCCATGCGCTGCCACGCGGTCTCGGTGTCGACGTCGAAGATCACGATCTCGTCCGGCCACATGTCGCCGACGGCGACGCGCGCGACCTCCATGATCTCGTCGCGGGTCATGCCTCCGGCGGTTCCCTGATAGGCCAGCGTCGAACTCACGAAGCGGTCGGCGAGCACAAGTTCGCCCCGCAGGAGCGCCGGCCGGATGCGCTCCTCGAGCAGCTGCGCGCGGCTCGCCATGTAGAGCAGCATCTCGCACCGCACGGTCATCACCGAGTGGCGGGGGTCGAGCAGCACCCGGCGGATCTCCTCGCCGATGTCGGTCCCCCCGGGCTCGCGCACCTCGGTCACCACGATCCCCTGCGCGCGCGCCCAGTCGGCGAAGCGACGGAACTGCGTGCTCTTGCCGCAACCGTCGGGACCGTCGAACACGACGAACCGCCCCGCGAGGAACGCGCGCATCGCTTCGGTCGGAGTCTCGGGCGGGATCGTGTCGTTCGGCGGGTCGAACATGGCCGGCGCAACGTATCATCCCCGGCGCATGCGCATCGAGCCCCGCGACGCCTCCGGACGACGCCTCGCGCGGATCGAGGTCGACGAGCGCGCCCGCCCCGCGCGCGTGCAGATCCCGGGCGTGCCGCAGGACGTCTTCCTGCGCTGGGAAGGCGCGCTCGACGACGGGTCGAGCCTCCGGCGATGCGCGCTCTGCGGCTGCGGCGACCTCTACGTCCGCAAGAACCTCCCCCAGGTGACGCCGTTCGTGCTCGTGCTCGCGTTCGCCGGTGTCGCGGTCGCCCTGCTCGGCTACTCGACCAATCCGGTCATCTACGGACTGCTCGCGCTCCTCCTCGGCATCGACGTGCTCACGCTCGCGCTCAGCGAGCGGCAGCTCGTCTGCTACGCCTGCGGCGCCGTCTACTCGCGCCTCCGCATCGCCCGGTATCTGCGTCGCTGGGATCGCCTCGTGGCCGAGCGCGTGGCGAAGGAGCCGATCGACCTGCCGAACGCGCTTCGGTTCGTCGACCCCGCCGCATCGACGACCACGCCGAGCCCGACCGCAACGGGCGGCACGCGCGCTTCCGCCGTCGAATCCGCCCCGGACTCCACGACAGAAGCATGAAGCGCCGCGCGAAGCACGATACGAAGCACGATACGAAGCACGCCCTGACCACGACCTGACCACGACATGAGCACGACATCCGCGACGACATCCGCGCCACTCATCCTCCTCGGAGCCGGCGGCCACGCCGCGGTGGTCGCGGAATCGGCGCGTCGGGCAGGCCACGCGATCTCCGCGATCGCCTCCGCGACGCGTCCGGCCTCCGATGCCGTCTTCGGCAGCACCGAATGGCTCGGCGACCCCGACGATCCTGCCGTCGAACGCGCGATCCGCGTGCGCACCGAAACGGGGGCCCGCATCCTGCTCGCCGTCGGCGATGCCGCGCTGCGCGACCGCTGGTCCGCACGCTTCTCCGGCGTCGTCGCCTCAGCGCTCGTCGACCCGAGCGCGACCGTCTCCCCGAGCGCCACGCTGGCCGAAGGCGCCTTCATCGGCGCGGGCGCGGTCGTCCAGTCACGCGCGCGGGTCGGCGCCCATGCGATCGTCAACACGCGGGCCGTGGTCGAGCACGACGGCGTGGTCGGCGCGATCGCGCACGTCGCGCCCGGCGCGATCCTGTGCGGCAACGTGTCGGTCGGCGCGCGCGCCCTCGTCGGCGCCGGTGCGGTCGTGATTCCCGGCCGCGCGATTGGTGCGGACGCGGTCGTCGGCGCAGGAGCGGTCGTCGTGCGCGACGTGCCTGCGGGCATCACGGTTCGCGGCGTTCCCGCCCACGCATGAGTGGGCGGGCAGGTCCGCGATCACGTGCGCGGCACGTCGCCCCGCGCCCCCGCACCCCGCGCCCCGCGCGTTCACGCGACCGCCCACACCACCGTGTTCGCAAGCAGGACGAGGAACAGCATCCCCATCATCGTGAAGCCCGTCCCGAGGGCCGCATCGCGCGGGGAAATCCGAAACGCCGGAATCGCAAGGGCGCCCGCCACCAGCGGCACGCCGACCACGTTCAGCGCCTGCTTCACGAAGCGGATGTCGCTCGGGACGAGCCAGACGAGCATGCCGAACGCGACGATCGCGGCGACCTTCGCGAACATCGCGCCGATCGCACCCACCGGACGCTGCCGCACGAACGCGAGGGACAGGAGCCCGAAGGCTCCGCCGAGCGTCGCGAGCGCAAGGTAGACCAGCGTGCGCAGAATGCCCGCGATCCGCTCGAAAGGGCCGAGTTCGGGAATGACCGGCGGTCCGTCCGACGTCGGCTCGGGCACCACGAGCTGCGGCGCACCCGCGATCCACGCGACGAGGAGGAACGCCGTGGCCGATCCTGCGGCGATCAGCCAGAAACGGGCCGAAGCGGGTCGCGAGATCGGCGGGGGAAGACTGCCGTCACCCTCTTCCGCTTCCTCTCCGTCCTCCGCTTGCGCGCCTTCCTCGTCCCCGGCCGCATCGCCATTCCCCGCGGCGTTCGCGGTACGCGCGTGCGCCGGCGCCGCCGCGCGCCGCGACGGCCCGAGTTCCCTCGCCGACGCAGTTCGTGCGCGGTCCGCGGATTCCGGTGCGAGCGGGTAGGCCCCCTCGTCGCGAAAAACCTCGTCGCGGGAAGCCTCTTCGCGGGAAGCCTCGTCGGTCGGGTCATTCGCGCCGTCGGGCGCATCACGCCTGTCGTCGACCATCGCTCGGCTCCTTCGGATCGAACGCACGCATCGGTGGCTTCGCGAACGTCGTCGCCGCGCGCCCATCGCGCGCGAGCCACCGCGACCATCATCCGCACCATCCGGGTCATCGGTACCCGCACGCTTGCGGGTCCGACGGGGAAACGTTACCGTCCGCAGACTCACCTAGGAGACTACCGATGAAACTCGCGATCTCAACCGCACTGGTCCTCGCGTTCGCCACCACGACCACCGTCCTCGCCGAGCAGGACACCATCACGCTCGTCGGAGGCGACGTCCTCCGCGGCACCGTCGTCGCCGAGTCCGAAACCTCCGTCACGCTCGACCACCCCGCGCTCGGCCGGGTCGAGGTCGCGCGCGAGCGGATCGCCACCGTCACGAAGGCGCCGGTCAAGCCAGCCGAAGTGAAGCCCACCGAAGTGACGCCGTCCGAAGCGGTCGTCGCGGCGGCACCCGCGGCGGCAGCCGCGCCCGCGCCGCCGGTCGCCGTCCTTCCGGCGGTCGCGCCCCCGCCGCCGGCGAAGCCTGACGGCAGCTGGAAGTTCAGCCTCAGCCTCGGCCTCACCGGCAGCGAGAGCGACGAGAAGTCGAACTGGGACATCCGCCTCGCCGGCGCCGCGAAGCGCGAGAGCGAATCGGACCGCACGACGATCACCGCCGAGTACTACTTCCAGACCGCCAACGGCGAGAACACCGACAACAACCTGCTCGTCCAGGGCCTCGAGGAGTTCCTCTTCAAGGACTCGAAGTGGGAGGCATTCGTCCAGGGCAACTACCAGTACGACGAGTTCCAACTCTGGGAGCAGCGCGCCGGCGTCTACGCCGGTCCCGGCTATCGCATCTTCGAGGGCGAGCCGCTGGCACTGAAGGTCAGGGCCGGTGCCGGTGCGAGCTACGAGTTCGCCGATTCCGACTGGACACCCGAACTCCTGCTCGCCGACGAACTCGCGTGGAAGATCGACGAGCGCTCGGTGCTCAAGCAGGGCTTCGAGTTCTATCCCGACATCGACAACTTCGGCGAGTATCGCTTCATCCTCCGTCTCGACTACGAGATCGCGCTCAGCCCGAAGGGCGACCTGAAGGGCACCGCGGGCGTGCGCGACGAGTACGACTCGTACGTCGAGGCCGACGAGGGCACCTCGAACGACCTGAAGGTGTACGCGGGCATCAAGGTCGACTTCTAAGTCCCGCGCAAGCAGCATCGAACTCCAACAGGCGCGCGGCCGATGCGTTCGGGCCGCGCGCCTTTCCGTTGCCGCACCGCGTCGCGGCATGCGGGCACGCGATGCACGTTCCTGCGTCCGCGCGTAAGTCCCGGTCGCGGCAGGGTGAAGAATCCCTCCATTCCGGCGATTCGCCCGAATCGCGCAGACTTCCCCCCGAGGGAGGGGTAGACTTCGCTTCTCGATCGGCTTTCCTTGCTGCGCCCGCGCGCCGCGACGATCGCCGAGAGATCGCCGAGTGCACGAGCGCCAGGAAGTCGAGGAACCCGATTGTCGCAGTCGCCTGAAGAAACCGCCTCGTTCGCCATCGACGCATCGATCCTGCGCGAACTCGACATCCTCCCCGGACCGGTGGGCGTCGCACCCGCGGTCGCGGTGCCTGCGGGGCGTCATGCCGCGCCGATTTCCGCCGACGCTTCAGATGCCGCCGATCGTGCCGCCGATCGCGCCGCGGATCTGGCCGCACTCACCGCCGAAGCCGCCCTCCGTCAGCCGCCGCTCGCGGTGCGGCTCGCCACGGCCACCGCCGTCGTCGTGCCGCCGCTCGCGCTCGTCGGCACGATGATCCTCGCGTGGGGCGGCTACTTCGGCTGGCTCTACGTCGGACTCCTCGCGGGCATGTACATCGTGTCGGGCCTCGGCATCACGATCGGCTACCACCGCCTGTACACGCACAAGTCGTTCGCGACGCGCGGGCCGGTCGCCGTTCTCTTCGCGATCTTCGGCGGCATGGCGACGCAGGGCCCCGTCATCTGGTGGTGCGCCACGCACCGGAAGCACCACCAGCACAGCGATCACGAGCACGATCCGCACTCGCCGCACGCCGGCCACGCGCCAGGCATCCGCGGTGCGGTGAGGGGCTTCCTCCACGCGCACATGGGCTGGCTCTTCTCCGACCTCCGCGCCGACATGAAGCGCTACGTGCCCGACCTCCTCGCCGACCGCACCACCGTGCGCATCAACCGTCTCTTCCCGCTGTGGGTGGCGCTCGGTCTCGCGATCCCGGCGGCGATCGGCGGTCTCGTCACGATGACGTGGATGGGCGCGCTGCTCGGGTTCCTGTGGGGCGGCATCGTGCGCATCTGCCTGCTGCACCACGTCACGTGGAGCATCAACAGCGTCTGCCACATCTGGGGAAGCCGCGACTACGCGTCCGGCGACGAAAGCCGCAACAACCCGATCTTCGGCATCCTCGCCTTCGGCGAAGGCTGGCACAACAACCACCACGCGTTCCCTGCGAGCGCGCGCCACGGACTCAAGTGGTGGCAGTTCGACTCGAGCTGGCTCGTCATCCGAACGCTCGAGAAGCTCGGCCTCGCGAGCAAGATCCGCCTGCCCGCGCCCGACCGCCTCGCCGCCAAGTCGACGCGCGCGCGGTGACGGCAGGGTGATCGATCGGCGGCGAGCATCCGCTGCGCCCGTCCCCGCGTCCGTCGACGTCATTGACCGAGTTTCGAATCGGTTTGGTTTGGCTGCCCAAAGCGCCTGTCGTATCTTGGGCGCATGCTCCGCCCCCGCACGTCGACCGCACTTCAAGTTGCAGCCATCGTCGTCGCGGTGCAGGCATCCTCAGCCGCCGCTGCCGCTGCGGCTGCCGGCGCGACCGCCGTCGACTTCAACCGCGACATCCGGCCGATCCTCTCGGCGAACTGCTTCGCCTGCCACGGCCCCGATGCGAACGCGCGCAAGGCGGGCCTGCGGCTCGATCGTGCCGAGGCGGCCTACGCGACGGGCGAGGATGGCGTCACGCCGATCAAGCCGGGCGATCCTGAGGCGAGCGAGATCTGGAAGCGCATCACCTCCTCCGATCCCGACGACGTCATGCCGCCGCCCGAATCGCACCGCACGCTCTCGGCGGACGACAAGGCGAAGATCCGCGCGTGGATCGAGGCGGGCGCGCCCTACGCCGAGCACTGGGCGTTCGTGGCGCCGAAGAAGTCGGCGCCTCCCGAGCCGCGCGGACCGTGGTCGGTTTCCGGCGCGCCGAGCGCGAAGCCCGACGGCCCGACGGCCGCCATCGACGCGTTCGTCGACGCGCGACTTGCCGCGGAAGGGATCGCGCCCGCGCCCGAGGCCGACCGCGCCACGCTCGCGCGGCGGCTCGCGCTCGACCTCACCGGGCTCCCACCCTCGAGCGGCGAGGTCGGCGCGTTCACGCGCGATCTCGCGCCCGACTACTACGAGCGCTACGTCGACGGGCTGCTCGCGAGCCCGCACTTCGGCGAGAAGATGGCGCTCGCGTGGCTCGACGCCGCGCGCTACGCCGACACGAACGGCTTCTCGATCGACGGCGGCCGGCATGCGTGGCTCTGGCGCGACTACGTCATCCACAGCTTCAACGAGAACAAGCCCTACGACCGCTTCCTCGTGGAGCAGCTCGCGGGCGATCTCCTTCCCGGGAAGGACGACGAGACGGTCACGGCGACCGGTTTCCAGCGCAACGCGATGATCACGCACGAGGGCGGCACGATCGCCGAGGAGAACCTCGTCAACTACGGCGCCGACCGCGTGAAGACCTACGGCGAGGCCGTGCTCGGACTCACGCTCGGCTGCGCGCAGTGCCACGATCACAAGTACGACCCGATCTCGCAAAAGGACTACTACCGGCTCTTCGCCTACTTCAACCAGACCACCGAGCCCGCGCACGGCGGCGACGGCGGCGTCAACGCGGCGCCGACCGCGCGCGTCCGGAGCGTGCTCGAGACGGGCGAGGCCGAGACGCTCCGTCGGAGGATCGCGGAACTCGAGTCCCGGCTCGCGCGGCCCGATCCCGCGGCGGTCGCGGCGTGGGAGTCGCGGGAGCGCGCGAGGCTCGCCGCGCGCGGCGAGGGGCTTGCGCTCCATCCGACGCGCGTCACGCGCATGAGCACGCCGAACACGGGCAGCGGCTTCGGGATCGTCGACGGGCGCTTCGCCTGCGTCACGCGGCCGATGTCGTTCCTCGCGTTCGACATGGCGATCGAGCCGACGGATGAATCGGCGACGGCGCTCCGCGAAATGGCGAAGCCGATCACCGGACTGCGCATCGTCATGCAGCCCTCGCCGGATGCGCCGACCGCGGGCTGGGGCTACGGTGGTGGCGCGGACGGCAAGAACCGCTTCGCGGTGACGAGCGTCACGGTCAGCGCGGGCGCGGTGCCGGGCGACCAGGTGAATCTCTACCGCCTCGCCGAGCTCGCGGGCGCGACCGCGAACAGCTGGGTCGAGCCGCCGCTTTCGAACGATCACCCGGATCGCCATGGCGACGGCCGGCCCGAGGGCGTGCTCGAGACGCGCGCCGACACCGCGTGGATTCCCGACCTCGCGACCGAAGGCCCGGTGCACCTCACCGTCACCTTCAAGGAGCCTCTCGACCCGGCGCTCGCGAGGCACTTCACCGTGCAGGTCAACTTCGGCCGCTACGGCGACATCGCGGCGAAGCGCATGGAGTTCTTCCTCGTCACCGGAAAC